>JBEKNM010000139.1:0-9238 GCA_049522835.1 Mycobacterium sp. | reverse complement strand
GATCGAGGGGGACCGGGTACCTGGTGCGGCCAATATCGCCTTGTACACGCAAGCCATGTGCATGCGGCACGTCGGTCGCGAGGAAGAAGCCGTCGAACTGCTGCGCCGGGTGTACTCGCGGGATCCGAAGTTCACCCCAGCCCGTGAAGCGCTGGACGATCCTAATTATCGGCTGATACTGACCGACCCCGAAACGATTGAGGCCCGCACGGATCCATGGGATGCGGACAGCGCACCGACCCGCGCACAAACCGAGGCCGCTCGCCACGCCGAGATGGCCGCCAAGTACCTGGCTGAAGGGGATGCCGAGCTCAACGCGATGCTGGGCATGGAACGAGCCAAACGGGAAATCAAACTCATCAAGTCAACGACGAAGGTGAACCTGGCTCGCGCCAAGATGGGGCTCCCGGTACCGATCACATCGCGCCACACGTTGTTGCTGGGACCGCCCGGTACGGGCAAGACATCGGTTGCGCGCGCTTTCGCCAAGCAGCTGTGCGGCTTGACAGTGCTGCGCAAGCCGCAGGTGGAGGAGACAAGCCGCACCAAGCTATTGGGCCGGTATATGGCCGATGCGGAGAAGAACACCGAGGAGATGCTCGAGGCGGCATTGGGCGGGGCGGTCTTCTTCGACGAGATGCACACCCTGCACGAGTCCGGCTACTCTCAAGGCGACCCCTACGGCAACGCGATCATCAACACGCTGCTGCTGTACATGGAGAATAATCGCGACGAACTGGTGGTGTTCGGGGCAGGTTATGCCAAAGCGATGGAGAAGATGCTCGAGGTCAATCAGGGTCTGCGACGGCGGTTTTCGACGGTCATCGAGTTCTTCAGCTACACCCCGGAAGAGCTGATAGCTCTGACGGAATTGATGGCTAAGGAGAATGAAGACGTCATCACTGAGGAAGAGGCCGACGTGCTGTTGCCGTCGTACACCAAGTACTACCGCGACGAGACCTACTCCGAAGACGGAGATCTGATCCGCGGTATCGACACGCTCGGGAATGCCGGCTTCGTGCGCAACGTGGTCGAGAAGGCCCGCGACCACCGTAGTTTCCGCCTTGACGACGAAGACCTCGACGCGGTGCTGGCCAGCGAACTCAACGAATTCAGCGCGCATCAACTCCTCCGGTTCAAGCAGTTGACCCGCGAGGACCTCGCCGAAGGCCTCAGTGCCGCAGTGGCCGAGAAGAAGTCGACGTAGGTATTTTCGGGTATTTCGGCCGGCGCCTGCAATAGCAAGCCAACCCCCAGTTAGGCCTGGTCACCATCGCCCGATGGGGCCATACCGGTGGGGCAAGTATGCCCGGAGTGCCGCTGGGCAACTACGCCGGCCAAGGCTTAGGCGGCGCCGTACCCGAAGTACGGCTTCCGTCCCAGTCTCGTGCCACGGCCATCGACCGCGACCTTGCATAGCCTCGGCAGCTAACCTGCACACCCACAGGCGCGGCTGCACGCGACCGTCGCACCGATCGACTCGCGAAGTCGCAGACACCCGCTGAGTCGCCGAATCGGCCTCGCTTTCGGCGCTGCGCGTACGCGACATTGAATGTTCCTCGGCTGGTGCGGTTCCTGCAGGAAGATAGGCATTCAACCGGAGTGTCGACCGATTCCCTGCGGCAACACGGGCTTGACTGTTATGGGTTGAACCAACTGGGCTCCGACGCCGCTTCAGCTGGATACGCTGTTTTGGTTCCCGGAGCTCTGACAAGAGGGGTGCCGCGCCTGGCAAACATCGCTGGGCGACCTCATCCCAATATGTGCGACTACGCGGCAACCCGTGTGCTCGCAACATGACGGGAGGTGATGCCGACTAGTCCAACCGATGGCTCCATGAAATCGATGACCGTTTCTTTCCGATCCGGTCACGGCGCTTTCCGCCGTATGTATCGGCCGGCGCCTAACACCTGACGCATGCTGCGACGACGCAGCTGCCGTCAGCTACACCTCAAATCGCCACAGCGGTCGAGATTCTGTAGCCGGGTCGGACCATCTCACAAGGAGAAGTTCGATGTCTTTTGTTGTGACGCAACAGGAATCGCAAGCCGCGCTGGCTCGCCGTTTACACCGGGTTGGCTCGTATGCGGCACCCGACGCTGCCGACGTGACCGCGGCCGGTTAAGCGGGTGATGGCGATGGACTTCGGAGCATTACCACCGGAAATCAACTCTGCCCGTATGTATTTCGGGCCCGGCTCGGGCCCGATGCTGGCTGCTGCGGCGGCCTGGGACGGAGTGGCTGACGAGTTGCGATCGACGGCATCCACCTACCGTTCGGTGATCTCGGAGCTCACCGACGAAGGCTGGCTGGGACCGGCATCGGCATCAATGGCGGCCGCGGTCGCCCCCTACGTGACGTGGATGAACGTCACCGGAGTGCAAGCTGAGCAAACTGCCGCCAACGCGGCGGCTGCGGCGGGTGCCTTTGAGGCCGCGTTTGCCATGACGGTGCCCCCGGCTGCGGTCGCGGCTAACCGTGCTCAGCTGATGGCGCTCGTCGCGACCAATTTCATTGGTCAAAACACGCCCGCAATCGCGGCCACCGAGGCCCAGTACGGCGAAATGTGGGCGCAAGATGCAGCGGCGATGTACGGCTATGCCGCCAATTCGGCCTCAGCCTCGACGTTGAAGCCATTCGCGCAACCGGTGCAGACCACCAACCCGGCCGGGCAAGCCAGTCAGGCCGCGGCGGTCGCCCAAACCACCAGCGCGTCGGCGGGAGCCGGCACGCAGGACATGCTGGCACAGCTAATGTCTTCGCTGCCGACGGCCCTGCAAGGACTGGCATCGCCCATCTCATCCGCATCAGGTAGCTCCACGCTCGCCGCCTCGCCGATTGGGTCGGGGTTCACACAGCTCCTGAATTTCCTTTCTGGAAGCGACGGGAGTCCCCTTGGAACCTTCTTGAACTCCAACCTCTTCAATGGACTCAGCTCAGCCGGGTATGTCAACCCCGCAATCATCACGCCGGCAGCGACGAGCGGGATCTCCGACATCAACTCGTTGGGGGCCGGCGCCAGCAGCGGATTGCCAACAGTCACCGCGCCCGGCGGTATCGGCGTCCCCGGGCTGGCGAGCGTGACGTTGCCGGCGCATGGGCCTGCGAGCATGCCGGGCTTGGGTGGGGTGTCGGCGGTGACGGCCCGAGCCAGCCTCGTCGGGCAGTTGTCCGTGCCGCAGGCCTGGACGACGGCCACCCAGGTGACGAACCATTCGGGTGCGGCGTTCCCGGGAGGTGGCTGGACCACCGCGGCGAGCGCTGGCTCAGGCGCCCAGGGGACCGTCCCGGCAGGCATGCCCGGTATGCCGGGGGTGCCCATGGGCGGCGGGGGGAGCGGCTTCGGCCATGGGCCCCGATACGGATTCCGGCCGACCGTGATGCCACGTCCACCGGCTGCCGGATAACCGGAAAGGGGACTACTGACACGACGGCAGGACCGCCGACGGCTCCTTCGTGTTGCCTTCGCGTTGCCTTCGTGTTGCCAACTGGATTGTTGCAACTGACTGGCAGTTAGTTGACGCACGTCGCTTCAGGTGCCACGATGGGGTTTGTATGCACGTCGCTAGGTGAGGCGTCTACACGGATATAGGCCACTGACCTCGAACGTCGAAAGACGCCCAGGGTCAGGACAGCTCTTCCCGGGTTAAGGGTTGAGCCCAAGTGGCTTCCGGCTTCGATTCAGCCGGATACGCCGTGTGGTGCCGAAGCTCTGTCGAGAGGGGTGCGGTGCCTTGGCCTTTTCGCCAAGCCTTCTCCTGTGTGCAATGCATGGCACCCGCGTGTGCCCCGGCGGTGAGGAGGTGAGGGACGAAATGTGTTCCGACGATAGTCCGTATCCGAGATCGCCGAACATTTCGTTGCGATCCGACCCCGGCACCATTTCCACAGTCTGAATCGTCTTACCGCTACAGGGCTGAACCGCACGCCTCCGCTTCGCGGGTCCGTGTGAGTGCAGTGCGCGGAAAGCAGCCACAAAAGTGGCCCGGGTTCGGTCTCTTTCCGTGAGGAGACGTCCGATGTCGTTTGTGATTACGCATCCAGAAGCGCTGGCCGCGGCTGCCCGAGGCGTTGGATCCGTGCTGACCGCGCGAAAGGTGGCGACTGCGACAACGGGATTCGCTCCAGCCGCAGCCGATGAGGTATCAGTCTTGACCGCAACACAATTCAGCGCTCACACCGCCAGCACCGGCTCGTATGCAGCTGCCTCTAAAAGGCAACAGCAGGCCAACACACCATCGCAACTAGCTAACCGAGGAGGTCAACGATGACCGCCATACTCGATTTCGCGATGCTTCCGCCCGAGGTCAACTCGGCTCGGATGTATTCGGGGGCAGGTTCGGGCCCGATGCTGGCTGCTGCCTCGGCGTGGAAGGGGATGGCCGCTGAATTGCGTTCCACGGCGCTGGGCTGCGGCTCGGTGTTGTCGGGGCTGACTGACGAAGACTGGCAGGGACCGGCTTCGGCTTCGATGGCGGCCGCGGCCACGCCGTACGTGGCGTGGATGGAGACCACCGCGGTGCAGGCCGAGCAGACCGCCGCACAGGCCGAAGCCGCCGCGGCGGCCTACGAGGCGGCCTTTAAAGCCACGGTGCCCCCGGCGCTGATCGCGGCCAACCGTACCCAGCTGATGTCGCTGGTCGCCGGGAACATCCTGGGCCAAAACACAGCTCCGATCGCGGCCACCGAGGCCCAATACGCCGAAATGTGGGCCCAAGACACCGCCGCGATGTATGGCTACGCCGGCTCCTCGGCGCTGGCCACCGATCTGACCCCGTTCGCCGCGCCGCAGCAGATCACCAGCGCCAGCGCGCTGACTGCCCAGTCCGCAGCGGCCACCCAGGCCGCCGCCACGTCGGCCGGTACCGCGCAGAGCACGCTGTCACAACTGATCTCTTCAGTGCCCAGCGCCCTGCGGGGACTGGCCACACCGGCCGCATCGGCGTCAGGGCTGGGCGGCATCCTCGACAACCTGGGCCTGGGCATCTTCTCGCCGGCGTCGGGGTCGTCGACCACCGGGCTGTCCGGATTGATGAATTTGCTCGGTGGAACCAATGGTTCGGCCTTCGGGTCTTTCTTGAATGCCAACATCTGGAACACCATCTTCTCGTCGGGCTTCTACATGCCGGGCAACTTCCTGGGCACCGCGGCCGACTTCATGGGCCAGGCGGCACAATCCGCCGGCCAAGCTGCCGGGGACGCCGCCAACGGAGCGGCCAACGCGGCCGAAGGCTCCCTGGGCGAGCTCGGGGCGGGTTTGGGCAACTCGGTGTCGGCCGGCCTGGGTCATGGAGCTCTCGTCGGTCCGCTCACGGTGCCGCCGAGCTGGACCGGTGCCGCCCCGCAAGGCCCACTGTCCTCCACCCTGGGCGGCACCCCGATGGTGGCTCCACCTCCGGCGGTGGCAGCCGGCATGCCCGGGGTCCCGCTAGGCAACGGCCTGAGCCAAGGCTTGGGACGCAGCATGCCCCAATACGGCTTTCGCCCCACCTTCGTGGCACGCCCACCCGCCGCGGGCTAACAGCGAGGACCACTTCACCCGCTGCGGTTCGTGATGCCGCGCCAGAGCTAGCCCACGGAGGAGGCCAACGGTGATTCCCGCAGTGGATTTCGCAGTGCTTCCCCCCGAAGTCAACTCCGGTCGGATGTATTCGGGGGCGGGTTCGGGCCCGATGCTGGCCGCCGCATCGGCCTGGAACGCTCTGGCCGCAGAATTGCGCTCAACCGCCCTGTCCTATGGCGCGGTGCTCGAGGAGTTGACCACCGAAAAATGGCAGGGACCGGCATCGGCGGTGATGGCGGCGGCGGCCCTGCCGCACGTGGCCTGGATGAACACCACCGCCGCACAGGCCGAGCAGACCGCCGCCCAGGCCGAGGCCGCCGCGGCCGCCTATGAGGCCGCGTTCACCGCCACGGTGCCCCCACCTGTGATCGCGGCCAACCGGGCCCAGCTGATGATGCTGATCGCCACCAACATCCTGGGTCACAACACCCCCGCGATCGCGGCCACCGAGGCCCAGTACGCCCAAATGTGGGCCCAGGACGCGACCGCGATGTACGCCTACGCCGGCTCCTGTGCGCTGGCCACCGAACTCACGTCGTTCACCGAGCCGCAGCACAGCTCCAGCCCCAGCGGGCTGACCGCCCAATCCGGGGCGGTCGCCCAGGCCGCGGCCACGCCGGCCGGCACCGGGCACAGCACGCTGTCAGCGCTGCTCGCAGCGGTGCCCGGCGCACTACACGGGCTGGCCACACCAACCTCAACCGGCTCTGGACTGGGCGCCCTCCTCGACGACCTGGGCCTAGACATCTTCTCGCCGACCTCGGGCTCTTCGACCGGCGGGCTGGCCGGATTGCTGAATGTGATCTCCGACGCCAACGGTTCTGCCTTCGGCAATTTTTTGAATGACCAGTTCTTGAACTCCATCTTCGCGTCGGGCTTTTTCATGCCGGCCAGATTCCTTGGCAACGCGGTCGACTTCATGGCCATGAACGGCCAAAGCGCACCACAAGGCGCCGCAGCAGCCCTCGGCCCAACAGCCGACGCGCTGGACGGCCCGCTGGGCAGCATCGGGACTCTGGGCAACACCGTGTCGGCCAGCATCGGGCAAGCAAACCTGGTCGGACCGCTATCGGTACCGCCAAACTGGACCCCGCCCTCACCGCTGCACAACCCGCTATCCGCAGCGTTTGGCCAGACACCAACGCAAGCCCCCCCGGTAGCTACAGGCACCCCACCATTTCCGTTGGCCGCCAACATGGGCCGCCAAGGCCTGGACCGCGCCATACCCCAATACGGCTTCAAACCCATGTTCGTGGCACACCCACCCGCCGCCGGATAACACCGGCCGTAGCGCCGGCGGCCCAGGGATAGATAGATGGGCGGTATGAGGCGCCTGGTGACAGCCTCGTTCGCGCCATTAACCACCGACTACCAGCAGGAATGCTCTCACAGCCAACCCCCAGCAGCCAACAAGCTTCGTGGAAGCTATGGATGTTTATCTTGGGTGAAATCTAGGGGAGCTGCGCATGTCTATTAACTATCAATTCGGCGACGTCGATGCCCACGGCGCGGTTATGCGTGCTAAGGCCAACTCGCACGGGCAGAAGGTGCAAACCGCCGGCAGCAGCATGGCCGACACCAACATGGCCGGCAGCCATAGCGCCGTCGGCTCCAGCAGAGCGTAGCGCACCGCACGATGGCTTCCTGTACCAGCGTCCAGACCGGCCGTCCGGAATCGGCGACCGGTTATGGACGCGCCGGTCTTACGCACGTGCCCGCACTCTCGACGCGCTCCGGCGCGATTTCGGCATTGCCGCATGCCGAGAATTCGAATCGCTTGACGACGGCGAAATAGGGGGTTACCGAGTTCGCAATCGACATTGGTGAGGAAGGCCCTTCACGGCATTTAACGAGTTCGGCGACGACGCCGATCTGTAGGTTGTTTGCCAAATTTTAAATTGTGCGGGTGCGTTTTTGTCCGTTTGCTGACTGGTTACTAAAGGTCTAGTAACCAGGGTGTTTGCTATCCTAATGTGATAACTGAAGAGAAGGGATATCACGTCAACAGGACACGACTATGACATCTTCTTTTAACGTAATCATTACACGCCAGGAACCCGTTTCGAATATGTTCTGATCACGATGATCGCTATATTAGGCAGCGGCCTGAACGAGGGGTTCTGCCAAAGTTTCCAGCTGAGGGAGAGCACGCGCTGTTGACATCGAACACTTGGAATCAACGACGAATCTGATGGATTTCATAAGAGCGTAGGCCCGCTTGCAGCGGGCCTACACGGCCGTAATCGCCATGGAACCAGAAGGTTCCTCACTGCATCGTTATAGAGGGAGGAAATTGATGTCTTTTGTGACCGCACAGCCCGAGTCGCTGGCAGCAGCGGCCGGCAGCTTGGCAGGTATTGGCGCGTCGATGAGTTCCGGAAGCGCGGCCGCGGCCAGCCCGACGACCGGAGTGGTTCCGGCTGCGGCCGACGAGGTGTCGGCGCTGACCGCGGCGCAGTTCGCCGCACACGCGCAGATGTATCAGGCGGTGGCGGCGCAAGCCGCGGCGATCCACGAGCAGTTCGTATCCACGTTGGGGGTCAGCTCAGCTTCATATCTGGCCACCGAGGCCGCTAACGCGGCCGCCGCAGGCTAAGGGACCGGAGGTAACAGATGTTGGATTTCGGGGCGCTACCACCGGAGATCAACTCCGGTCGAATGTATGTGGGCGCGGGTTCGGGGCCGATGTTGGCTGCTTCGGCGGCGTGGGATTCATTGGCTGCAGAGCTGCAGTCCACGGCGGCTTCGTATGGCTCGACGATTGAGAGCCTGTCCGTGGGGCCGTGGACGGGTCCCTCTTCGATAGCGATGGCCGCCGCAGCCACGCCGTACGTGGCGTGGATCAACGCGACGGGAGCTCAGGCCGAGCAGGCGGCCAGCCAGGCCAAGATCGCCGCCGGCGCCTATGAGACGGCGTTCGCGGCCACGGTGCCCCCACCGGTGATCGCCACCAACCGCGCTCTGCTTATGACGCTGATCGCCACCAACATCCTGGGCCAAAACACCCCGGCAATCGCGGCCACCGAAGCCCAGTACGCCGAGATGTGGGCCCAGGATGCCGCCGCGATGTATTCCTATGCCGGCTCGTCGGCTACCGCTTCGCAGCTCACGACGTTCATCGAGCCGCCGCAGACCACCAACGCCGCTGCGGCGCCCGCTCAATCGGCGGCGGTCGCCCAGGTCACCAGCAACTCCGCCGTCTCGAACATAGCCTCGGAGATTTCCCAGTTCATCAACTCGTTGCCGACGGCGCTGCAAAGCCTGTCGAACGGCATCATGCAGTCGCCGACGACGGCGACCGGGAACCTGTTGGCAGGACTCCACTTGCCACAATTGACCAATTTCACGTCATTACCAGCCGGACTCCAGGCCGACCTGGTGAACTGGGACAATTTCACGTCGACCATCGCCTCCGGCGGGTTCTCCGCCCAAGGGCTCACTGCCATACCGGGTGGCCCGTTCCTGTCCTTCGGGCAGGCATACGCCTGGGGCCAAAACGGGCAGGGCGCCGCGCTCTTCGGCGCCGGCCCGAAATTTATCAGCGGGGCATTGGCGCCGATAGCCAGTGGTGGACTGCCGGCACACTTGAGCTCCGCGCTAGGTGGGGCGCCGATGTCGGGATCTATGGGCAAGGCGGCCCTGGTGGGAAGCATGTCGGTGCCACAGGGCTGGACC
>JBEKNM010000138.1:0-9284 GCA_049522835.1 Mycobacterium sp. | reverse complement strand
CAACATCATCGACGTGCCCCTGATCTCGATCTCACCGACCTCACCGCCGCCATCAACCAGGTGGTCGCCGGGTGCGATGCGGATCTCCATGCCCGGGATCGGCGGGCCAAGGATGGCGCGGTGTCGGGGGCCGGTGGGGCCCTCGACCTCGTCGACGCGCAAGCCAGCGCCCAGGGCCGGCATCGTGACCGCACAGGACGATTCCGCCAGACCGTAAGCCGGCGCGGCCGCTCCGGCCTGAAACCCGAACGGCGCCATGGCCGCTGCGAAGCGGGCGAAACCCTCGCAGTCGACCGGCTCGCCACCGTTGATCGCAACGCGCACGTTCCCGAGATCCGCGTCGACCACCCGCCTGGCGTACTTGCCGATGAGGTTATAGGCGAAGTTGGGTCCGGCGGTCATCGTGGCCCCGCTCTCGCTGAGCCAGCTCAACCAGCGGAACGGTGACGCGGCGAACGCGGCGGCCGGCGCCAGCCAAAACGGCACACCCGACAGAGCGCCGGCGAACAACATCGCCAGGCCCATGTCGTGATACAGCGGCAGCCACGAGCAGCCGACGTCGGTAGACCCGTCGATTGCGAACCGCTGGATCAACCCGCTGATGTTGGCCAGCACCGCCTCGGGGGTCAGCACGGCGGTGCGCGGGGTGCCCATCGATCCCGCCGTGCCCTGCAGCACAGCGCGGGTGGCGTCGCGGGGGGTCAGGGCCGCGCCGGCTCGGTTGCGGGCGACGGCCGCGACGTCGAGCACCGAGATCGGGGACTCGAGGTCGCGCAGCAGGTCCAGCTCCGGACCGTTGCTGAACACCATGCCCACATCGATCCCGGCGAAGCGGTGCAGCGTTGTGTCGGCCCATCGTCGCGGGTCGGCACCGCGCACCATGCCCGGCAGGACCGATACGCCCGCACCGGCGAGCAGGGCGCCGACAACGGCAGCGACGACGTCCACGGTCGGTTCGCCGACGACGCCGACGTCACGGGCGCCGTCCTCGTCGAGGACGTGTGTCGCAAACGCTTGCGCGCGCCCGTACACCTCGGGCCACGGGTAGCGCCGCCAGCTGTCGGCGGCGCGGTCGAAAACAACCAGGTCGGCCTGTGAGCTCGTCATCGACTCGGTCAGCGCCGACGCGAGCACGCTCATCTATGCACCTTGTTTTGGATCGCGCAATCTAGATCGCCGACGGTGTTGCACGTCAGCAGTTCCTCTTCGGAGAGCACGACGCCGAGGTGTTCTTCGATGGCCACCATGGCAACCGCGAACGCCACTGAATCCAGCCCCAGGTCGTCGATGAGGTGCGAGTCCGCGGCGATGCGCGAGATGTCGACCTGGAGGTCATCGCGCAGGATGCTCCGCAGGGGCGCGCTGATGCCGAGGGAATCCATGGCGACGAACATTACACGGTGAAGTATGGTTAGGCTTCCCTTCCCGGGTGATGGACTCGAGGATGACCGCCACTCCAGATGCCGGCGCCCTCACGCCGGGTCGTTGAAACCCGACTGTCTTGAGTCCCATCGGGCGGTGAGCACGCCCAACGCACCCAAGGCCACCGCGGCCGCGGTCGACGTTCGCAGCACCTGCGGGCCGAGCCGGACCGCCACGGCGCCCGCGTCGGTCAGCACGTCGATTTCTTCCGGCGCGATACCGCCTTCCGGGCCGACCAGGAGCAGCAGCGAGTCAGCTTGTGCCACGGGGATATCCGCAAGCCGATCGGTTGCCGACTCATGCAAGGCCAAAACCGCGGCACCAGCGGCCACCTCGTCGCGGACCCGGTGCGTCAGCGCCGCGCTGGACAGCACGCCGTCGACTGGCGGGATGTGCGCACGGCGGGATTGCCGGGCTGCCGACCGGGCCACAGCGCGCCACCGGCGCAGGCCCTTGACGACCTTCTCGCCCTCCCAGCTGGCCACACAACGGGACGCCTGCCAGGCCAGAAACGCGTCGGCCCCGGCCTCGGTGGCCAGTTCGATCGCCAACTCCGAGCGCTCGGACTTGGGCAGCGCCTGCACCACGGTCACCGGCGGCTGACCGGGCGCGACGCTCCAGCGCCCCAGCACCCGAGCCCGTAGCCCCTCGCGGCCGGCCTGCTCCACCACGCAGCGCGCGAGGTTTCCGCCGCCATCGCCGAGCACCAATTGTTCGCCAGGACGGATCCGACGCACCGTGGCTGCGTGAAACCCTTCGTCGCCGTCAACGACGGCAAGCGCGCCGACATCGGGCAGTGCGTCGACGTAGAACAGCGTCGCGACCATGTGCAGAGGCCTAGGAACCTAGAACCTGCGCTAGCGCCCGGTGAAAGTCTCGCGTAGCCGGCTGAACAATCCACCGCTCCCGTTGTGCGTCGAGCGGACCTCGGCCACGTCCCGGTCGCGGCGGGTCTTGAGCTCGCGCAGCAGCTCCGTGTCCTGGTGATCCAGCCGGGTGGGCACCACCACGTCGACGTGGACGTGCAGACTGCCTCGCGCGGTCGACCGCAGCTGCGGCATCCCGTGTCCGCGCAGCGTGATCACCGAAGCCGGCTGCGTGCCAGGCGGAATGGTGATCTCGCTCAAACCATCCAGGATGGCGTCAACGGTGATCGTTGCGCCGAGCGCCGCGTCGACCATCGGTACCGAAACCGTGCAGTGCAGGTCGTCGCCGTCGCGGACGAAGATGTCATGGGCTTGCTCATGGACCTCGACATACAAGTCACCCGCCGGCCCTCCCCCAGGCCCGACCTCACCCTGGGCAGCGAGCCGGACGCGCATGCCGTCGCCGACACCGGCGGGAATCTTGACGCTGATCTCCCGGCGGGCCCGGATCCGACCGTCACCAACGCACTGGTGGCACGGGTCGGGAATAACCACTCCGACACCGCGGCAGGTGGGACACGGCCGCGAAGTCATCATCTGGCCCAGTAGCGAGCGCTGCACGGTCTGCACCTCGCCGCGACCACCGCAGGTGTCGCAGGGGATCGGCGCGGAATCGCCGTTGGTGCCCTTGCCCTGACACCGGTCACACAACACGGCGGTGTCGACTGTGACCTGCTTGGTGACACCGGTTGCACAATCTTCGAGATCGAGCCGCAGCCGCAGCAGCGAATCCGAACCCGGCCGAACCCGGCCGATCGGACCGCGTGCTGCCGAACCCGCGCTGAACCCGCCGCCGAAGAAGGCTTCGAATACATCGCCCAAACCGCCAAAGCCGCCGAAACCGCCCGCCGATGCGGCCGCGTTTTCCATCGGGTCCCCGCCCAAGTCGACGACGCGGCGCTTCTCCGGGTCGCTCAGCACTTCGTAGGCAACGCTGATTTCCTTGAATTTCGCCTGCGCGGCCTCATCCGGATTGATGTCGGGATGCAGTTCGCGCGCCAGCTTGCGATAGGCGCGCTTGATGTCCGCATCGCTGGCATTTCTGCTCACGCCGAGCAGCCCGTAATAATCGCGTGCCACGCCTGACCTTCCTTGCGGGGTCTTATGCCGCGGCTACGCGGCTGTCCACAGATTCTGCATTAGGTGCGCGTTCATCGCCCACCCAGGACTTCACCTATATAAAGAGCAACCGCGGCGACGTTGGCGATAGTTCCCGGATAGTCCATCCGGGTCGGTCCCAGCACACCCATACCGCCGAACACGGTGTCAGAAGTGCCGTAGGAGGTGGACACCATCGACGTGCCCGCCATCTGCTCGGCCGCCGTCTCATGACCGATGCGCACGGTCACCTTGCCGGCTTCTTGTTGGGCCGCCAGCAACCGCAGTACCACCACCTGCTCTTCGAGCGCCTCCAGAATAGACCGCAACGAGCCACCAAAATCCGCGGCGTTGCGAGTCAGGTTGGCGGTGCCCCCCATCAACAAGCGTTCTTCCGTGTGCTCCACCAGCGACTCCAGCAACACCGTGGCCGAGCGGCCGACTGCGTCGCCCAACCCGCCGGCCCCGCGCAGTTGTCCGGCAAGGTCGGCGACCGCGACAGAGGCCGCCCCCAGCCTCTTGCCTTCCAGCGCCTGGCCCAGCATCTCACGTAGCTGGGAGAGCTGGTGATCATCGATCACATCGCCCAGCTCGACGATGCGCTGGTCCACCCGGCCGGACTCGGTGATCACCACCATCAACAGCCGGGCCGGTGTCAGCGCGATCACTTCCAGGCGGCGAACCGTCGACGTGGACAACGTCGGGTACTGAACCACGGCCACCTGGCGGGTCAGCTGAGCCAGCAGGCGTACCGCACGACGCAGCACGTCATCGAGATCGACCCCGGACTCCAGGAAGCCTTGGATCGCGCGCCGCTCGGCCGATGACAGCGGCTTGATGTCGTCGATCCGGTCGACGAATTCGCGGTAGCCCTTCTCCGTGGGCACCCGTCCGGAGCTGGTGTGCGGCTGGACGATGTAGCCCTCCGCCTCCAGCACCGCCATGTCGTTGCGGACGGTAGCGCTGGACACGCCCAGGTTATGACGCTCTACCAAGGATTTCGAACCAATCGGTTCTTTGGTGGCAACGAAGTCGGCGACGATGGCGCGCAACACCTCAAAGCGACGCTCATCGGCACTTCCCATCGACTGTCACCTCCTTCAGCCATCTCTGACCGGTCCATTTTACGGTGTTAAAAGGCACTACCCCCATCAGCAGGCCGCTCGGCGATCGAGGGGCCCACGCTGCGGAAATTTTTCCGACTAGCCTGTCCAACATGATCCCGTCGGGCCCGGGTGGCGCATTGCTGAAGAGCCACGAGAAGGGCCGCCGATGATTTTCAAGGGCGTGCGGGAAGGCAAGCCGTATCCCGAACATGGGTTGTCTTACAAGCACTGGTCGCAGATACCGCCGCAACAGATCCGGCTCGACGAATTGGTCACCACGACGACAGTGCTGGCCCTGGACCGCCTGCTGTCGGAAGATTCCACGTTCTACGGCGACCTTTTTCCGCATGCGGTGAAGTGGAAGGGCATCATCTATCTCGAAGACGGCCTGCACCGGGCGGTGCGCGCCGCACTGCGGAACCGCACCGTGCTGCACGCGCGGGTGTTCGACATGGACATACCGCTCGGTGAACGAAGTCAGCCGGGCGGTGGGCCGCACACGCGCGAGTTTTAGTTCCGGGGGCGAAACCGGTCACGTTCCAGCGTCGCCAGGTGTCGACGTAGTGAGGACCAATACAGGTCCAGCCCAACGTTTCAGGAGGATTGCCATGCCCCGGCTCATGGGGGTCTCCGACCGCGACGCCAGCCTAGGCGCCAAGATCGCCTTCTTCTTCACCAGACGCAAGCTGGCGCAGATGACCGGACTCGAAACGGCCGGGATGCTTGAACCCCTGCGCATGTATGCGCACATCCCCAGGCTGCTCAACGCCTACGGCAGGCTGGAACAAGCCGAGGCGAAACTGGATATTCTCAGTCCCCGCCACCGCGCACTCGCCGAGCTCAAATCTGCGACGACGGTGCGCTGCGAGTACTGCATCGACCTTGGTTCCCAGATCGCCCGCGAATGGGGCATCACCGACGAAGAGCTGCTGGCCCTGTCCAATTGCAAGGCCGACTACCAGAACGCCCCCTGCTTCTCTCAAGTCGACAAGCTGATCCTGGAGTACGCCACCGCGATCAGCCGCACTCCGGTCGAGGTGAGCGACCAGCTGTTCGATGCACTGCGCGCCCACTTCGACACCGCCCAACTCGTCGGCCTCACCCACATCATCACGCTGGGCAATCTTCGTGCCCGCTTCAACGTCGCGCTCGACATCGGGTCGTCCGGGTTTTCCGGCGACCGGGTATGCGCCCTGCCCGAAACCACGTGACGGTGGATGCGTCCCTAACCACGCGCTTCCAGGCGGCCCGGCCTCGGCTAGGCGCTGTCGCCTTCCGGATGCTGGGCTCGATCGATGACGCCGAAGATGCCGTGCAGGAAGCGTGGTTGCGGCTGAGCGGTGTCGGCGCGTCTGAAGACGACCCAGAAAGCAAGGAGATAGCCAACCTCGACGCCTGGCTCACCACCGTGGTTGCCCGGATCTGCTTGAACACGTTGCGTGACCGCCGCGGCCAGGGTCGCGAAGAGCTGGTTGCGCAGCTACCGGATCCGATCGTGGACGCTGCGGGGGAATTCGACCCTGAACACCGGGCAATCCTGGCGGACGCGGTGGGCCTGGCGTTGTTCGTGGTGCTGGACACATTGCCACCTGCAGAGCGGCTGGCACTCGTGCTGCACGATGTCTTCGCCGTCCCGTTCGACCAGATTGCACCCATCGTCGAGCGGTCGCCCGAGGCAACCCGCAAGCTGGCCAGCCGCGCGCGCCGGCGCATCCGGAAGGCGGAGTCGGTTCCCGACACCGACATGGCAACCCAGCGTGCAGCCGTCGACGCCTTTTTCGCGGCGGGCCGGAGCGGCGACTTCGACCGACTGGTGTCGGTGCTGCATCCAGATGTGGTGTTGCGCGGTGACTTCGGACCCGACGCCGGGTTCTGCGCCGAGGGCGCGTCCGCCGTGGCCAAGCTGGCCCGCAACTACGCTGCACCGGAGCGCGAACTGCGCGCCGCCACTGTCAACGGTGCCGCCGGCGCAGTCATCTTCGTTGCCGGCCAGGCAACGGCAGTTATGGGCTTCGTGGTGCGCGATGGCCTGGTCGCCGCGATCGACGTGCTGGCTGATCCAGGGCGGATCGCCAAACTCGACCTGAGCGTCCTGGGCGGCTAGACCACCCGACCGGCATCACTGCCCTTGCACTGCCTGAACTATCTGCGTCGCGGAGTCGCGCGACAGCATCCATCCACCCTGATTGATGAACGTGAGATTCTTCGTGACCGGTGCCGGGAGCTTCGGACCCGAGGTGGCCACGTCGGCGGTAACCGCATTCGGACCGGCCGGCTGGATATTCGACACGTTGAACGACAACGGGAACTTCCCGTCCCGATACGCCTTTCTCAGCTCGTGGTCGACCAGGTGGCCCTCACCGGAACCGATGCCGCCTTCGACCAGACTGTCCTTTGTTTTATACGACACCCCAGGATCGGAAAGGTTGATGAGGAGGCCGCTCAACTGGTCAGGGGTCGGCAGGTCTTGCGGGTTTGGCGGCGGCGGTGGCGGGTCCTGCGGTAGCGGCGCGCCGACTGCAGCCAATTGCACCTGAGCCAGGTCACTCGGCGGTGCGATGGAAGCTGCGATAGAAGTGACGCCTGCGGCTGCGCCGCCGATGACGGCCAACGCTGCCACGGTTGTGGTTATCGATTTCATGGTTTCCCCCTTTGGTGCCCATGGACGTGACGGGATAAGACCGACTGCCACAAGATCTTCCATGGTGTAGATGGTGTCAGTGTGCTCGTCAGTGCCCGGCGGCCCGGATCAGCTGCATCGCCGAAGCGCGCGAGAGCATCCAGTTGCCCTGATTGACGAACGTGACGTTCTGCGTGACCGGCGTCGACAACTTGGGACCCGAGACGGAAACGTCGGCCGTGACCGAACCGGAAGCACCCGGTTGGATGTTCGCCACGTTGAACGCCAATGGCAGGTCCCCGTTCTTGGCCGCCTTATCAAACTCATGGTCGGCCAGGTGTGCCTCGGTCGGGCTGATGCCACCCTCAACCAAATTGCTCTTGTTCGCGAACGGTGTGCTGGGATCCGCGAGGTTGTTGAGCAGGTCGGTCAGCTGGTCGGCGGTCGGGACGGCCGCGCCCGGGGCGGGGGCCGGCGCCGGGGCGGGGTCCTGCGGCAGTGGCGCGCCGACCGCGGACAGCTGCACCTGGGACGCGGTTGGGCCGGCCGGTGTTGCAGTGGACGTCAGTCCGGCGGCCGCGGCTCCGATCGCAGCGATGGCTGCCACTCCGGTTGCGATGGATTTGGCTGTTTTTTTCATGGCCGGGTCCTCCCCCTTATTTCATGGGGTGATGGCAGCCTCGTGACGATATGTCACAAACGTTGGACGCCGATCACGTGTCCCATGGTGCAATTGTGTCGTCTGTGACAGGTACTTCGTGTCTCAGCTCGGTCACGTTACAAAATTACGTATGAACTACGGCGACTCACCTGTGCTCCAGCTGTGTGCCGGATTAGAATCGCGCAGGCCAACCTCGATGCCAAACTCGCCGGTTCAGTCCTGTTCAGTCCCCAGCCATAATCTCACGCAGGCTTTTCGGCCGCATGTCGGTCCAGTTGTCGTCGACATAGTCCAGGCACGCCGCCCGGGTCGCTTCCCCGTACACCACGCGCCAGCCGGCTGGAACGTCCGCGAAGGCCGGCCACAGGCTGTGCTGCTCCTCGTCGTTGACCAACACGAAGAAGGCAGCGGTGTCGTCATCGAAGGGGTTGGTGCTCATGGCTTCCTCTTTCCGGGTTGTATCCGAGCGAACCTGCCGGTCCCGCCGCCCAGGGTCGTTGCGTGGTGATGCTGCCGCCGAGCACGCGGTCCGACAGCAATCCGAGGCAGCTCAGATTGGGGAATCCGGGTCCCTGGTTGAGTCCGGACAGGTTCGGCAGGAACAACTTCGGTGTGACGTCGGTGATGGCCAGGTCGTAGCCGATGGCTTCCTGCAGGCGGTCCGCGGTCAGCGGTCCACCCAGGCCCAGCTCGAGTAGGTCCAGCGCGTCCTGGCTGAACAGCGAGGTGAACCATAGCGGGTCGGCGCCGGAGCCGTCGATGACGAGATCGAAACCGTGCACCGTCTCCAGGTTCTCGCTGCCCCGGTTGGTGCTGAGCGTCAATCGGATCTGCCCTTGCCGTCCCACTGCGTGGGCGACCCGGCCGCGCAGGTGGCGGATGCGATCGTCGGCCAGCAGCGCTTCCTGGACGTTTGCCGAGAACACTCCGCGGTCGGTGCGGGCCAGCGCGTCGCGACGTTCGTCCAGGGTCAGGGCGGTCCAGTCGGTGGGGTCGGAGAACAGCGAGTTCTCGAAGAAGCTCTCACCGCGAGTGAACAGTGTCACCTGCGGGGAGATGACGGTGATGGTCGAAACCCGGTGCCGGAACAGTTCGTTGAGCATCGAGGCGGCTGTTTCACCGCCACCGATCACCGCCACCCGCTCGGCGTCGATCCGGTCATGGCCGGCGGCTCGGTCCCAGAATTGGGCGATCGACAGCACCCGCGGATTGCCGGGTAATAGCGATTTCTCGGCCTGGCCGGGGCCGGTGATCATCAAGGCGTCGGCGTGCACGGTGGTCTCGTGGGTTCGCAATGCCCAGCGGTCGCCGGTGACGGCAAGCCCGTCCACATCGCCGTGGACGACATTCAAACCGACGTGGTCAGCAACCCAACCCAGGTATTGGCTCCACCGGCCATGGGTAGGTGCCGGTCTGCCACGGTCGATCCATTCGGCGAACGACGCGGTGGC
>JBEKNM010000137.1:0-9407 GCA_049522835.1 Mycobacterium sp. | reverse complement strand
CGCCCGACCTGCCCGGTGATGGCGACCACCGGCACCGAGTCCATCTGCGCATCGGCCAGCGGCGTCACCAGATTGGTGGCACCGGGACCCGAAGTCGCCATGCACACTCCGACCTTGCCGGTGGCGTGCGCGTAACCGCTGGCGGCGTGACCTGCGCCCTGCTCGTGGCGGACCAGCACGTGACGTAGCTTGACCGAGTCGAACAGCGGGTCATACACGGGCAGCACAGCGCCACCCGGTATCCCGAAGATGACCTCGACGTCGAGCTCCTCCAGCGACCGGATCACCGACTGTGCACCGGTAACCTGCTCCGGTGCAACATGTTTCGCTCGAACAGTCGGTGGCTTTGCGGCGGGTTTGACGGCATCCGTGGCGATATTGGCCGCATCCTGCGACGCAGGCTCGGAAGCCGGCGCTTGTGGCCTGGTGGGTGCGCTCACTGTGTCCTCTTGATCGTTATTCGCTTTGGAAGTCTGGTTGGTACGCAAGAAAAAACCCCCGTCAGCTCATTGCTGATCGAGGGTTGCGCGTTGGTGCTGGATAGCTTCAAATGCTGAAGGGCTAGTCAGGCAGCAACGCGCCGACTAATTACTACGAGCATTCCGGGCTTTCCGGCGGTATCCATAGCGTCCGACGGTAGCCTTCGCACAGCTCAGCAGTCAAATCCGGTCCCGCGGGTGGGCCAGCGGCGGCGCGGAAGCGTTCTGACGATTCGGGCCCGGATGTCAGGTGAAATGATGCCCGGGTGGCCAGTAACTCGTCAGCCCGAAAACCGGCCGGCGCACCAGTGGTGATCAAGGTGTCGCCGATGGCACACCTCGCCGTTGGGTTCTTGACCCTGGGGCTGCTGGTGCCGATACTGGCGTGGCCGCCGACCGCCCCGTTGCTGGTCATCCCGGTGGTGTTGTCGGCATTGATCGTCCGGCTACGCACTGTTGCCGACGGTCAGGGCGTGACCGTTCGGACCCTGCTGGGCAGCCGGACGGTGCGCTGGGATGATATCGAAGGGCTGCGTTTCCACAGGGGTTCCTCGGCCCGCGCCCGGCTCAAAAGTGGCGAAGAGCTGCGATTGCCTGCGGTCAGTTTCGCCACCCTGCCGCTGCTGACCGAAGCCAGCTCAGGGCGGGTTCCCAATCCATATCGATGAGCTGGTCTCAGCCCGATTTCAGGGCCACTTTCCGGCCATTCAGGCGATCGGGTTGACGCCGGTGAGCAGCACCCACACGGCGATACCGGCGGCGATGCCACCGAGCAACGCCACGAACGACCCGATGAAAGGTCGATAAGCCCAGCCCCGGCCTGCGTCGAGGCCATAGCGGCCGGGACCGGAAAGGATGACGGCGACGGCGAGGACAATCAGGGTGATCTGGTACTCATGCCCATCCGGCAGAAAGTACGAGAAGGCGGCCGAATGCGGCCGCGCCGAGACGCTGGCGAGCAGACCGTTGATCAGGAACGCCAACGCACCCGCAGCGGCCACCGGTGTAAACAACCCCAGCACCAGCAACACAGCCGCCACGAGCTCGCCGCCGGCGCTCACATAGGCCAGGATGTCTGCGTGGTGGTAGCCCACGTCAGACAGCGAGTTCTTGAATCCGGTTACGCCCTGGCCGCCCCACCAGCCGAACAGCTTCTGCAATCCATGGGCGCCCAGCACTACGCCCAGCCCCACCCGCAAGATCAGCAAACCGAGGTGCTGGGTGCCGCGCCGGCTGCCGGCGCGTGATCGCTCGTTGGCCTCGTCGTCCGCAATGATCGCGGCGGGCTCTGCTGCCGTGGGCCGGGCGACCGGCTGCGGCTCGACGTATGGCAAAGGCTCCTGCTGTTCAAGCAGGTTGTATCCCGAGCCTCCGGGGCTACCGGCGTGGCCGGGGTCTTGGTACGGGATGACGGTCGTGGTTCCAAAGTCGCCTGGGTACCCGACCGGCGTTAGGTCGTCCTCGGGGTCGACCACGCGGGCCGCGGCGGGGCGTCCCGGGCTCGGCACCGGGTGTTCACCCGGCCGCTGCCAATGTGCGTCATGCGATTGACTGGTCACTCGTGTCAGGGTAAGGGCATTTAGCTCCGAATTGGGGATTTGAGCGGCGCTTTCGCGTCATAATCGGCGCTTGGTCCGCCAAACAGGCCCAGATTGGCCCCAAATGACCGCCAAATCACTGCGCGTTGGCCCGAAAGCGACCATCGCACACCCGAACCGCGACGGTTGCCGGCCCTATGCGGGAAGGGGACCAACACTTTCTGAGCCACAAGGCGTGTGTGTGGCGGCGGTGCCCGCAATGTCCGTAGCCTGTCGATCATGCGAATACGGCGGTCGCTCCGGCGCGGGCTCGCTGCGCTCTGCGCCGCAATGCTTGTCTCGAGCGGCTGCGCGCGGTTCAACGACGCCCAGTCTCAGCCCTTCACCACCAACCCCGAACTCAAGCCCCAGCCCAGCTCGACGCCTCCCCCACCGCCACCGCTGCCGCCGACGCCCTTCCCCAAGGCGTGCCCGGCCCCGGGGGTCATGCAGGGCTGCCTGGAGAGCACCAGCGGCCTGATCATGGGCCTCGACAGCAAAACCGCGTTGGTCGCCGAGCGCACCACCGGCGCGGTCAAAGAAGTCTCCGTTAGCGCGGAGCCGAAGGTGAAGATGGTCATCCCGGTCGACCCGTCCGGGGATGGCGGCTTGATGGATATCGTGCTGTCACCGACTTACTCACAAGACCGCCTGATGTATGCCTACATCAGCACGCCTACCGACAACCGGGTCATCCGGGTGGCCGACGGCGACATCCCGAAGGACATCCTGACCGGGATCCCTAAGGGAGCCACCGGAAACACCGGAGCGTTGATCTTCACCAGCCCGACCACGCTGGACGTGCTCACCGGCGATGCGGGTAACCCGGCGATGGCCGCCGATCCCAAGTCGTTGGCCGGCAAGGTATTGCGCATCGAGCAGCCGACCACCGTCGGCCAGGCGCCGCCCACAACGGCGTTGTCCGGCGTCGGCTCAGGCGGCGGTCTGTGCATCGACCCCGTCGACGGCTCGCTGTATGTCGCCGACCGCACCCCCGCCGCGGACCGGTTGCAGCGCATCACCAAGACCTCTGAGGTCTCCACGGTGTGGACCTGGCCGGACAAGCCCGGCGTTGCCGGATGCGCGGCAATGGACGGGACGGTGATGGTCAACCTGGTCAACGCCAAATTGACCGTGGCAGTGCGGCTCGCCCCGTCCACTGGCGCGGTCACCGGTGAACCCGACGTCGTCCGAAAGGACACTCACGCCCACGCGTGGGCATTGCGGATGTCGCCAGACGGAAACATCTGGGGCGACACCATCAACAAAACTGCTGGTGACGCCGAGAAGCTCGACGATGTGGTGTTCCCACTGTTCCCGCAGGGCGGCGGTTTCCCGCGCAACAACGACGACAAGACATAGATCAGTTCAAGAACCAGTTCAAGCCGGGCTAGACCCTGTCGAGGGTGAACCTGACGACGCCGTACTGGCGTGGCGTGTCGTGCGGTTCGCTGTCGGCGAGGCTGGCCCCGGGCTCGAGGTCGTCGAAATCGGAGAGGTAAAGCAGATCGTCTGTGGACTCCGGAGCCCATGTGGCGACGGGCTCCAACAGGTATCCCACATGATCCCCGAAATCGGTCCGATCCAGAGTCTTACCGACGAACCACGCGGCCGAATCATCGAGAATCGGCATCCCCCTGGGGCCGCTGCGCCACGAGCAGGGATCGGATTTGGTGGTCTGTCGGGCCGTTTCGCTGCCGAACAGTTCAGCCAGGGCACGGTGGCACTGTAATAGTACGTGCACCGCTAGGTACTCGGACCGGCTCGCCACCTCGCAGGCCTTGCTGCGCTTGGATATACCGACGAGAAATCTCGGGGGCCGCACGCTGATTTGTGTGGCGAAGCTGACCAGACAACCCGATGCCTGACCGTCGGCTTGGGTTGTGACCACGTACACCGGGTGGTCCAGAATCGCCATCAACTGATCGAACGGTTCATCGTTCACATCAACATCATGCCTCCATGGCGGGCGTATGCACTCCTTTGGAGCAATCAGTCGGCGAGCTCGCGAGGCACCACGAACACATCGACCAGCGCGCCGTTGCGCCATACCGTCATCTCGATCCGCCGGGCGATCGCATCCTCGACCATCAGTTGTTGAATCGCGGTGGCCGTGACCACGCGATGGCCGTCGACGCTCACCACGATGTCGCCGCGGCGCACGCCTGCTTTGGCGGCCGGGCTCCCGGCGACCACGCTGGCGACCTGCAGGCCTTGCGCGGTGCCCAGCTTGTCGGCAAACTTGTTCGCCAAGGCCGGCGGCACCGAAACGTGTGAACCAGCGATACCCAGCCATGCGCGACGCACGCGGCCGGTGTGCATCAGCGCCGCGATGATCTTGTGGGTCGATTTATTGATGGGCACGGCCAGCCCGAGACCGACACCGGCGACCGCAGTGCTGACACCGACCATCCGGCCACGCCCGTCGGCCAATACTCCGCCGCTGTTGCCCGGATTCAGTGCGGCATCGGTTTGGATCACCTCGTCGACGACGCGGCCGTTCCGCGTGGGCAGCGAGCGCCCGAGACCGGACACGATACCGGCGGTGACGCTGCCGGCCAGCCCCAGCGGGTTTCCGACCGCCACCACCAGTTGCCCGACGCGCAGTTCTTCCGCACGTCCCATGGTGACGGCCGGGGGAACGCTGCCGCGCGCCTTCAGCACAGCCAGGTCGGACAGCTCGTCACGACCGGCGACGTCGGCGGCCACCGTAGTGCCGTCGGTGAAGGTCGCCTGGGCGGAACGGGCCCCGGCCACGACGTGCGCGCTGGTCAGCAGGTAGCCGTCAGGTGTGATGACGCTGGCGCTGCCGGCGCCGTCACCGCGGCGGGTGTGCACCGCAAGGCTGGCCACGCTGGGCAGCACCGCGTCCGCCACTGCGGTGACCACGGCGGAGTACGCGTCCAGGGCCTCGCCATCAAGGGCTTTGACGGCATCAGCGGCATCAGGGGCATCAGGGCGGTCGTCAGGCATAACAGCCTCAGCGTCGCAGCCGCTGCCGGTATGCCACCGTTCGCCATCGGCAGAACGGCGCTGCGACTAGCCCTGGCCGCACGCGGCCAGGACCAGCTCGCGCACCCGGGCCGCGTCAGCCTGCCCGCGGGTGGCTTTCATCACCGCACCCACGATCGCGCCCGCAGCAGCCACCTTGCCCCCGCGAATCTTTTCCGCCACATCGGGATTGGCGGCCAACGCCTCGTCGACGGCAGCCTGCGTCACCGAGTCGTCGCGCACCAGTGCCAAACCGCGGGCGGTCATCACCTGCTCGGGCTCACCTTCCCCGGCCAGCACACCCTCCACGACCTGGCGGGCCAGCTTGGTGGACAGCTTGCCCTCGTCGACCAAGGCCACCACCGCGGCGACCTGGGCAGGAGTGATGGCCAGCTCGTCCAGCGCAATGTTGACCTCGTTGGCTTTCTGCATCAGGAAGTTTCCCCACCAGGCCCGCGCCTGTTCGCTGGATGCGCCGTGTCCGACCGTCGCAGTGACCAATTCGATCGCGCCCGCGTTGACGAGATCTCGCATCACCTCGTCGGAAATACCCCACTCCTGCTGAATCCGTTTACGGCTCAGCCAAGGTAGCTCGGGGATGGTCTGCCGCAATTGCTCCACGAGCTCGAGACTGGGCGCGACGGGCTCCAGGTCGGGCTCGGGGAAATAGCGGTAATCCTGGGCGGTCTCCTTAGCGCGGCCCGGGCTGGTGTATCCGGACTCGTGAAAGTGTCTGGTTTCTTGAATGATTTGGCCGCCCGACAACAGCACGGCGGCTTGGCGCTGCATTTCGTAACGGACGGCAACCTCAACACTTTTCAGCGAGTTGACGTTCTTGGTCTCGGTCCGGGTGCCGAACTCAGCAGTCCCGGTCGGCTTCAGCGACACGTTTGCATCACAGCGCATTGAGCCCTGGTCCATCCTGACATCGGATACGCCCAAGGCGCGCAACAGGTCTCGCAACGCCGTCACATAGGCCCGGGCGATCTGCGGCGCCTGGGCACCGGCTCCCTCGATGGGCTTGGTGACGATTTCGATCAGCGGTACGCCGGCACGGTTGTAGTCGATCAGCGAACCGGTGGCGCCTTCGATCCGTCCCGTCTCACTGCCGAGGTGCGTCAGCTTGCCGGTGTCTTCTTCCATGTGCGCCCGCTCGATCTCCACCCGCCAGGTGGTGCCGTCCTCCAGCGGTGCCTCGAGGTAGCCGTTGATGGCGATCGGCTCGTCGTACTGCGAAATCTGGTAGTTCTTCGGCATGTCGGGGTAGAAGTAGTTCTTCCGCGCAAAGCGGCACCAGGGCACGATCTGGCAGTTCAGCGCCAGCCCGATCCGGATCGCCGACTCGACTGCGGCCCGGTTGAGCACCGGCAACGAGCCGGGCAGACCCAGACACACCGGGCACACCTGGGTGTTGGGTTCAGCGCCGAACGCGGTGGAGCAGCCGCAGAACATCTTGGTGACGGTGGACAGCTCAACGTGCACCTCAAGGCCGAGCACCGGATCAAAGCGCGCGAGGACATCGTCGTAATCGAGTAATTCAGCGCCGGCAGCAACACTCATGTCATCGATCCTAGTAGCGGCAGCGACGGCGGCAGAGGCCGCTGCTGCGGATCGCCGAGCACCGCTTGTTTGATTTATCCGAAGAAGGCGGCGGCGTCGTCGTAGCGGCTTTCGGGCACCAGTTTGAGTCGGCGCGTCGCATCCGCCAGCGAAACCCGGCCGATGTCCTGGCCGCGCAGCGACACCATCTGGCCGTACTCGCCGGCGTGCGCAGCGTCGGCGGCGTTGACCCCGAATCGGGTGGCCAGCACCCGGTCGTAGGCCGTCGGGGTACCGCCGCGCTGGACGTGGCCCAGCACGGTGACCCGGACTTCCTTGTTGATCCGCTTCTCCACATCAATACCCAGCTGCGCAGCCACCCCGGTGAAGCGCTCGTGGCCGAACTCGTCAATCCCACCTTCGCGCAAAGTGATTGAGCCAGCAACCGGCTTGGCGCCTTCGGCGACCACGCAGATGAAGTGCGAGTCTCCGCGCTGGAAGCGCCTTTTGACCAACCGGCACACCTCCTCGATGTCGAAGGGTTGCTCGGGGATCAGCGTCATGTGCGCGCCGGAAGCCAGCCCTGCATTCAGCGCGATCCACCCGGCGTGCCTGCCCATCACCTCCACCAGCATCACCCGCTGATGGGATTCGGCGGTGCTGTGCAACCGGTCGATGGCGTCGGTGGCCACCGTCAATGCGGTGTCGTGGCCGAAAGTCACGTCGGTGCAATCGATGTCGTTGTCGATAGTCTTCGGCACGCCGACCACCGGAACGTTCTCCTCCGACAGCCAGTGCGCGGCCGTCAGGGTGCCTTCACCACCGATCGGGATGAGCACGTCGATACCGTTGTCATCCAGGGTCTGCTTGATCTGGCTCAACCCGGCCCGCAGCTTTTCCGGGTGCACGCGGGCGGTGCCCAGCATCGTCCCACCCTTGGCCAGCAGCCGGTCGTTGCGGTCGTCGTTTTTCAGCTGCATGCGCCGGTTCTCCAGCAACCCGCGCCACCCGTCCTGGAAACCGACCACCGAGGAGCCGTACCGGGCGTCGCAGGTGCGCACCACCGCCCTGATGACGGCGTTGAGCCCTGGGCAGTCGCCGCCTCCGGTAAGAACTCCGATCCGCATCCCTTTATCTTGCCTCTGCGGCCAGTCGATCGCGCGAGCAGCCTTAGATGGCAGACGGCAACGGTCCGCGGCCGGCCTCGTATGCGGCGCCCACCCGGTAAAGCCTGTCGTCAGCGAATGCAGGCGCCATGATCTGCAGCCCCACCGGCAACTCGTCATCCGGGGACAGCCCCGAGGGCACCGACATGCCGCAGTGGCCCGCCAGGTTCAGCGGCAGCGTGCACAGGTCGAACAGGTACATCGCGAGCGGATCGTCGACCTTCTCCCCCAGCGGGAACGCCGTGGTCGGCGTCGCCGGCGACACCAGCACGTCGACGGATCGGTAGGCCTCGTCGAGGTCGCGGGCGATCAGCGTGCGCACCTTCTGCGCCTTGTTGTAATAGGCGTCGTAGTAGCCCGCCGAGAGTGCGTAGGTGCCGATCATGATGCGCCGCTTGACCTCCGGACCGAAACCGGCGGCCCGGGTCAGTGCCATCACTTCCTCGGCGCTGTGGGTGCCGTCGTCACCGACGCGCATCCCGTAGCGCATCGCGTCGAAGCGCGCCAGGTTGCTCGACACCTCCGACGGGAGGATCAGGTAGTAGGTGGGCAGCGCGTAATCGAAATGCGGGCAGTCGACTTCGCTCACCTCGGCGCCGAGTGCGGTCAACTGCTCGACCGCGGCTTGGAACGACGCCAGCACGCCCGGCTGGTAGCCCTCGCCGCGCAGTTGCTTGACCACTCCGACGCGTACGCCGCGCAGATCACCCTCCGCGCCGGCCCTGGCGGCGCCGACGACGTCGGGCACCTCGGCGTCCACGGATGTGGAGTCGTTGGTGTCGTGCCCGGCGATCACCTGATGCAGCAGCGCGGTGTCCAGCACGGTGCGCGCACACGGGCCGCCCTGATCCAGCGAAGACGCGCAGGCCACCAGCCCGTAACGGGACACCGTGCCGTAGGTGGGTTTGACGCCGACGGTGGCGGTCAGCGCGGCCGGCTGACGGATGGAGCCCCCGGTGTCGGATCCGATGGCCAGCGGCGCTTGGAACGCCGCCAGCGCGGCCGCGCTGCCGCCGCCGGAGCCGCCAGGCACTCGGTCGACATTCCACGGATTGCGGGTGGGGCCGTAGGCGGAGTTCTCGGTCGATGAGCCCATCGCGAACTCGTCCATGTTGGTCTTGCCCAGGATCGGGATGCCGGCCGCACGCAATCGCGCGGTGACGGTGGCGTCGTACGGCGAGTGCCAGCCCTCGAGGATCTTGGACCCGCAGGTGGTGGGCATGTCGGTGGTAGTGAACACGTCCTTGAGCGCCAGCGGAACGCCGGCCAGCGCCGACGGCAGCCGCTCGCCGGCGGCCAGTGCCTCGTCGACGGCGGCCGCCGCCGAGAGTGCCTCGTCGGCCGCGACGTGCAGGAAGGCGCGGTACAGGTCGTCGGTTGCCTCGATCTGGTCCAGGCAGGCCTGGGTGATCTCGACCGACGACAGCTCCTTGGCGGCGACCTTGGCGGCCAGCGTCGCGGCGTCGAATCGGACGATGTCTGTCACTGGCTTTCTCCGAGGATCTGCGGGACGGCGAAGCGGCCGTCGACGGCCGCCGGCGCCTCGGCCAGCGCCTCTTGCTGGGTCAGGCAGGGCGTCGTCTCGTCCGGGCGGGTGACGTTGACGTCCTTGAGCGGGTTGTCGGTCGCTTCGACGCCGGTGACATCGACCGCCT
>JBEKNM010000136.1:0-9467 GCA_049522835.1 Mycobacterium sp. | reverse complement strand
CGTCGCGGAGCCCGTCTACCACTTCAACATGCTCGGCATGACCACCACATTCGCCGGCGCCAAGGCCGTCAAGAAGGTCTATCGCGAGTGGACCCGCACGGCGCAATGCATCTTCTACAACGACAACGAGAAGCTTGCGGTCAGCGACACCATGATTGTCACGACATCAACGAGGTACCGCCAGACCCCAGGGAGCATCCTCGCGGCCGGCGGCGCGCCCGTCGACCCGGACGCCGTCTACCTGGTGAAGACCGCCGAGCACATGATCTGGCTCTACGACGACCGGGGCCGCTTGGTCGGCGAGGACGTGTGGGAGTACGACGAGTCGGTCCGCGAGATCATCGCGCTCGACCCCGCAATGGTCCTCACCGCCGAGCAGTCCGGCAAGTTGCTCGCTCCGCTCATCAAACCGCTTCCAGCACCCAACCCGTTCACCGCGGCGATGGCGGTTTGACGGTGCGAACCGCCCCGGGCTAGCGCCGTTTCACCGATTTCGGCGGCTTGGCGCCGCGAGCTTGCTGCCGGGCGGCCTCGCGCCGCTCGCGTCGGCTGGCACCGGCGGCCACGCCGGCAGGCGTCTTCTGCGCTGCACCGCCGTTGCGCTGCACCTCCGCCGAGCCGTCCTCCGACGGGCCGGAATAGGTCAGGGCAGGAGAATCAGTCTCGATTCCCTTGGCACGCAATGCGGTTGGAACCTCTTCGCGCACTGCTGATGCCCTATCTCCGCTGCCATCGCCATCTGGTTCCGCGGACGCCGCAGCGGCAGTTGTGAATTCCGACAGCCCTTCCGGTGCTTCCACCGGGGCCACTGCTGGTGCGGGGACCGTCTCCACGGTGACGTTGAACAAGAAGCCGACCGACTCTTCCTTCATCCCCTCAAGCATGGCCATGAACATGTCGTAGCCCTCGCGCTGGTACTCCACCAACGGGTCGCGCTGCGCCATCGCGCGCAGCCCGATGCCCTCCTTGAGGTAGTCCATTTCGTAGAGGTGTTCGCGCCATTTGCGGTCGATGACGTTGAGCAACACGTTGCGCTCCAGCTGGCGCATCGCACCCTCGCCGGCGAGTTCCTCGAGCTCGGCTTCCCTTGCAGCGTAAGCACGTTCGGCGTCTTTGACCAGCGCGTCAAGCAATTCGTCACGGGTGAGCTCGTCGCGCTCGGAGTCCTCGTCCTGCCGGGTCAGGCTCTGATGCTTGATCCCCACCGGATACAGCGTCTTGAGCGCCGTCCACAAGGCGTCCAGGTCCCAGTCCTCGGCGTAGCCTTCGCTGGTCGCGCCGTCAACGTAGGCCGTGATGACGGCAACGAGCATGTCGGTGGCCTGCTGCTGCAGATTCTCGCCCTCGAGAATGCGACGGCGCTCGGCATAGATCACCTTGCGCTGCTGGTTCATCACCTCGTCGTACTTGAGGACGTTCTTGCGGACCTCGAAGTTCTGCTGCTCGACCTGGGTCTGGGCGCTCTTGATCGCCCGGGTGACCATCTTGGCTTCGATCGGCACGTCGTCGGGCAGGTTCAGCCGGGTCAGCAACGTCTCCAGCGCGGCGCCGTTGAACCGGCGCATCAGCTCGTCGCCCAGCGACAGGTAGAAGCGCGATTCGCCCGGGTCCCCCTGCCGGCCGGACCGACCGCGCAGCTGGTTGTCGATGCGCCGCGACTCGTGCCGTTCGGTGCCCAGCACATACAGGCCGCCGGCCTCGACGACTTCGGCGGCCTCTTTGCCGGCCTCCTCCTTCACGACGGGCAGCTCCTGGTGCCAGGCCTCCTCGTACTCCTCGGGTGTCTCCATCGGATCCAGCCCGCGGGCACGCAGCCGCACGTCGGTCAGGAAGTCGACGTTGCCGCCCAGCACGATGTCGGTGCCGCGGCCAGCCATATTGGTAGCGACGGTGATGCCGCCCCGCCGGCCCGCCTCGGCGATGATGCCCGCCTCCTGCTCGTGGTACTTGGCGTTGAGCACGTTGTGTGGGATCCGCCGTTTGACGAACTGCCGCGACAGATACTCCGAGCGCTCGACGCTGGTGGTGCCGATCAAGACCGGCTGGCCCTTCTCGTAGCGCTCGGAGACATCGTCGACAACCGCGATGTATTTGGCTTCCTCGGTCTTGTAGATGAGGTCGGACTGGTCTTCGCGGACCATCGGTTTGTTGGTCGGGATGCTGACCACGCCCAGCTTGTAGATCTCGTGCAGCTCGGCCGCCTCGGTCTGGGCGGTGCCGGTCATGCCGGCCAGTTTGTCGTAGAGCCGGAAGTAGTTCTGCAGCGTGATAGTGGCGAGCGTCTGGTTTTCGGCCTTGATCTCGACATGCTCTTTGGCCTCGATGGCCTGGTGCATGCCTTCGTTGTAGCGGCGACCGATCAGCACCCGACCGGTGAACTCGTCGACGATGAGCACCTCGCCGTCGCGGACGATGTAGTCCTTGTCGCGGTTGAACAGCTCCTTGGCCTTCAGCGCGTTGCTGAGGTAACTGACCAGCGGAGAGTTGGCGGCCTCGTAGAGGTTGTCGATGCCGAGCTGGTCTTCGACGAACTCCACGCCGCGTTCGTGCACGCCGATGGTGCGCTTGCGCAGGTCGACCTCGTAGTGGACGTCCTTTTCCATCAGCGGCGCCAACCGGGCGAACTCGGTGTACCAGCTGGAGGCGCCGTCGGCGGGACCGGAGATGATCAGCGGGGTCCTGGCCTCGTCGATCAGGATGGAGTCCACCTCGTCGACGATGGCGAAGTTGTGCCCGCGCTGTACCAGATCGTCGAGCGAGTGCGCCATGTTGTCGCGCAGGTAGTCGAACCCGAACTCGTTGTTGGTGCCGTAAGTGATGTCGGCGTTGTAGGCAACGCGGCGTTCGTCGGGTGTCATGGCGGCCAGGATCACCCCGACCTGCAGCCCGAGGAAGCGGTGCACGCGACCCATCCACTCGCTGTCGCGTTTTGCCAGGTAGTCGTTGACGGTGACGATGTGCACGCCCGTGCCCGCCAGCGCGTTGAGGTACGCGGGCAGCACGCAGGTCAGGGTCTTGCCCTCACCGGTCTTCATCTCGGCGACGTTGCCCAGGTGCAGCGCCGCGGCGCCCATCACCTGTACGTCGAACGGGCGCTGGTCGAGCACCCGCCAGGCAGCTTCGCGGGCTACCGCGAACGCCTCCGGCAGCAAGTCGTCGAGCTCTTCGCCGTCCGCCAGGCGCTTCTTGAACTCGTCGGTCTTCGCCCGCAGTTCGGCGTCGGTGAGTTTCTCGACGTCGTCGGACAACGTGTCCACATAGTCGGCGACCCGCTTGAGGCGCTTGACCATGCGACCTTCACCAAGGCGCAGCAACTTCGACAGCACAGCTATGTCCCCTGTGGGTAGGAGTCTTCTTCTTCTGTAAGGCGCCTCCCATCGTAGGTGACGACCCGCTGATCGCCGCCGATCGTCAGGTCAGCCGTATCAGGCGAGCCTGATCAGGCCGTAATCATAGGCGTGGCGGCGGTAGACGACGGACGGCCGTTCGGTCTGCTTGTCGTAGAACAGAAAGAAGTCATGCCCGACAAGCTCCATCTCGTAGAGTGCGTCGTCGACCGACATCGGCGTGGCCTGGTGCTCTTTGGTGCGCACCACGCGACCCGGTTCGTGGTCCTTGGGGTCGACGATGCCGTCTTCTTTTTGCGGGTCGCGTTTGTGCGGCTCCACCGATTCGCCGTTGAAGGCTTTCTCCGGCAGCGGGGCCACTGCGGTGGCCTCGGCCAGCGAGACGGGCGTCTTGTCGCCGTAGTGCACTTTGCGTCGATCCTTGCCGCGACGCAGCCGGCTCTCGAGTTTGACGACCGCGGACTCAAGTGCGGCATAGAAGCTGTCGGCGCACGCCTCACCGCGGACCACCGGCCCGCGACCGCGAGCGGTGATCTCCACGCGCTGACAGGACTTACGCTGGCGACGGTTGCGTTCATGGTTGAGTTCGACATCGAACAGGTAGATGGTTCGGTCGAACCGTTCCAAGCGGACGAGTTTTTCTGAGACATAGATGCGGAAGTGCTCGGGGATCTCGACGTTGCGGCCCTTGAACACGACCTCGGCGTTCGGTGTCGGTTCGACCGGTTCGTCGGTTTGAGCTGGTGCTTGGTCCAGAATCTGAGCGGAATCCACGGTTAGCCTTGACATACGCGACAACTCGTTTCTCTTTTCACGTCGCACGCGCCCTGCGTGCCCGGTTCTCTTAGAAGACGCGCCGACGAGGTGAGAGCGGTTGCGGCCGCAGGCTGCCCGCCGGTGCCAGGTGTCGAATACTCACCCCCTCCGCAAGTGGCGTCTCAACCTGGGAAATCACGATCCGTGACACGAGACCAATGAGGTCCCAAAAGTCGCTGAAGGTTGTCTTCGACGTTAGCTCCTGTTCGCCTCGACGTGCCACCAATTCGGCTGACCTTTTGCAAGTTCTTCACAAGCTCTTGGCAACTTCACTGAGGTTTCTTTGATTTCGCGGGTTTTCGCGGACTTTCGACGGTTGGTCGAGGCTTTTCACGCGGCCGCGATCGCCAGCACCGCGGCGACCCGGACCCCGGCGGCGTGCAGGATCTTCACCGACTCGCGCGCCGTCGCCCCGGTGGTGACGATGTCGTCGACAAGCACGACCTCGGTGCGTGGCCGCGCGCCCCGCAGCAGCACCCGGCCCGCGATATTGCGCTCGCGCGCCGCGGTGCCCAGGCCGACCGAATCGCGGGTCAGTGCCTTCATTCGCAACGCCTGGACAACCGTGATGTCACGGCGTCCGGCTATCGCGGTTACTGCCATCCGGGCCATCCGGGTGACCGGGTCACCGCCGCGCCGCCGCGCTGCCGAACGCCGTGTCGGCGCGGGCACGATCGTCAGCGGAGTCTCGACCATGCCCCAGACCAAAAGCCGGTGCACACCGATGGCCAGCGCCCACGACAGCGGTGCGACGAGGTCGCCGCGGCCGTGCTCCTTCATTGCCAGGATTGCCTGGCGACGGGCGCCGGCGTAGCGGCCGAGCGCGAACACCGGAACCTGCGGATCCACCCGCGGGTTCACCACGTGCGGCTTGTCGGCCGGCACGGACAGCTCTAGGGCGCAAGCATCGCACCAGCGGGTCGACGGTGCCCCGCAGCCACCGCATTGCAGCGGCAGGATGAGGTCGAGCACATCGCAAGTGTGGCGCCTGGGGGTGACATGAGGGTTCCAGCGCCCGTGGCTCTAACCCGGCAGCACCGGCGCCGCGCCGCCCATCACCAATCCGGACACCTCCGACCAGCCCTGTTCGCTTTCGGCAGTGGACGCCGAATACTGCAGCACCCCTTGCGGAGCCGCCACGTACACCGTCGACGGATTGGCCGCAATCGCCGTCAGCGGAATCTGCAGGCCGCGGGCCGGGGCGTCGGAGTTCACCCCGTCCAGATTCACGTATGACACCGGATGCGCAGCATCGGTGCGGGTCACCACGATGTCGTCGCCGGTTCGCCAGTACAACGACACCACCGAGTTGCCCAGCCCGAAACCCAGCCGCCGCGGATACGTCAGGGCGTACTGCCCGGCCTGGGTCTGTTCGACACCGGCCAGGATCACCTGGCCACCGATGACCATCGCGGCACGTGTGCCGTCCCGGGACAACTGCAGGTCTGTGATCGGCCCCGGGAAGCGGCTGGCCACGGCGGCCGAATCCACTGGAATACGTGCGGGTTGTCCCGACGCCGGTTCCTGAATGGCGCGCAGCACGTTGTTGGCATCGACTACCACCCAGACCGCGTCGTCCAGCGACCAGCTGGGCCGCGACAGGCTGTGCCCGTCGGCGGACTGAACCGCCTCCCCCCCAAGATCACCGATCCACAACGACGCCGCCATATCCGGGGCACCGCGCCGCAGGGTGACCACAGACGCCACCTGCCGCCCACTGCGTGACAGCGCGGCGCCGGTTTGGTCCGGCATCCGCCCGAAGGCACCGGGCACCGTCGTGGCATGCTGTCCGTCCAGCGACACCAGCGCGCCGTTCACCAGGGCATGCAAGCCCACACCCGCGCCGTCGGCCACGCCCGGGTCGGTGGCCGCGACATCGGAAGTGGTCCACCCATCGGCGAACCTGTCATCCAGCGGTGCACCGTCCGCATTGATCACATACGGGCCTCTGATGTCCGCCCGGGCCAGGGTCCAAATGATCTGTGCCGCAAGCAACTGCCTGCTGTGCGGATCGGTGGTGGACAGCTTTTCCAGGTCGATGCGTGCGCCGCCGTAACCGCGCCCGATCCCGTTCTTACCGCCGTCGGCCCGGGTCACCGGCCCGCGCAACCGCAGCGGCGGAGCAAGCAGATTGCGGACGGTGTGAGCCATCTCGGGCCGTGGTCCGGCCAGTAGCTTGGAGACGAGTTCGGTGGCCAACTGATCATGATCGGTCACCGCGACGTAGCGCGGGTCGGGAACCACCGTCTTGCCGGTCGGGTCGGCGAAGTACAACGTGTTGCGTTTGTAGGTCGCCTGAAACTGCTGCCAGTCCAGGAAGACGCCGTTGGGCAGCCGGTCGATTCGCCAGCCACCGGACGTCTTCACCAACTCGATCGAACCCGGGTCTGGCAGCACACCCTCCGCGGTTTCGAACACCCCCACATCGGACAGCGAGCCCAGGATGTCTGCCCGCATGGTCGCCGAAACCCGTTCGGCAGCACGAGTTTCGACGAACACCACGTGGTCGATCAGCAGCGCGCTACCGGCGTCGTCCCACGCGTTGGACGCCGACTGGGTGAGGAATTGCCGCGCCGCCAAATGCCGGTTGGCCGGATCGGCTGTGGCCTTGAGGAATTCGCGCAGCAGCACGTCGGGATCCATACCCGGGGTCGGCTTGGGCAGATTCGACGGTGCCGGCCGTTCCACGGTGCCGATCGCTTGCGGAGCCGATGAGCTGGGCACGCCCGCACAACCGGCGAGCAACATGGCCAGGAACATCAGCCGCAATGTCGCCAGGAGCTGGCGCATCACCCACTCCAGTCGGCGTGCTCGCGTTCGCGATGACGTTCGTTGCGGTCGGGCGCAACCGGTTCCGCCGGTTGCGTCGGCTGCGGAATTGGTTTCATGGGCAACGGGCTGGTGGTCACCTTGTGGCCGCGCACCAGCGGAAGGGTTAGCCGGAAGCAGGCGCCCTCGCCGGGTTCGCCCCATGCCTCCAGCCGGCCCTGGTGCAGTCGCGCGTCCTCGACGCTGATCGCCAGACCCAGCCCAGTGCCGCCAGACCGCCGCACCCGCGACGGGTCAGAACGCCAGAACCGACTGAATACGAGCTTCTCCTCGCCGGGCCGCAGGCCGACCCCGTAGTCGCGCACGGTGACCGCGACCGTGTCTTCGTCGGCGCCCATCCGGATCCGCACCGGTTTGTGCTCGGCGTGGTCAATGGCATTGGCGATCAGATTGCGCAGGATGCGCTCCACGCGCCGTGGATCGACCTCGGCAATCACCTCTTCGGGCGGCAGGTCCACGAGCAGCTCGATACCGGCGTCTTCGGCCAGGTGACCGACGTTGCCCAGCGCGCTCTGCACCGTCGTACGCAAATCGACCGCCTCCACGGACAACTCGGCCACGCCGGCGTCGTGTCTGGAGATCTCCAGAAGGTCGTTGAGCAGTGTCTCGAACCGGTCCAACTCGTTGACCATCAGCTCGGTCGACCGTCGCAGCGTGGGGTCGAGGTCGGAGCTGTGGTCATAGATCAAGTCGGCGGCCATCCGCACGGTGGTCAGCGGCGTGCGCAGTTCGTGGCTGACGTCGGAAGTGAAACGGCGTTGCAGATTGCCGAACTCTTCAAGCTGGGTGATCTGCCGCGACAGGCTCTCGGCCATGTCGTTGAACGACACGGCCAGCCGGGCCATGTCGTCCTCACCGCGTACCGGCATTCGTTCGGACAGATGCCCCTCGGCGAATCGTTCGGCAATGCGCGACGCCGACCGCACCGGCACGACAACCTGGCGGGAGACCAGCAGCGCGATACCCGAGAGCAGGACCAGCAGTAGCGCGCCGCCGGTGACCATTGTTCCGCGCACCAGCTTTACTGTGGCTTCCTCGTTCTTCAGGGGAAAGATCAGATACAGCTCCAGGTTGGCCACCTGCGCCGACGCCGGCGTCCCGATGATCAGTGCCGGTCCCGAGAAGCCTTCGGTGAGCACCGTGGCGTACTGGTAGGCCGCCTGCCCGGCCTTGATAAAGCCGCGCAACGAGTTGGGCACCTGATCGACGGGACCAGCCGCGCTCGCGGCGCGCGGACCGTCACCGGGCACCATCAGCACCGCGTCGAACGCACCGGCGAGGCCGGCGCCCGACGCCGGATCGGATTTGGATGTCAACGTGTTACGGGCCAGCTGCAGGCTGCTGTCCAGGGAGCGCGTCTCCTCACCGTTGACGATCCCGCCGACGGTGGTACGCGCGCGTTCGATCTGCTCAATGGCGGCCCTGACCTTAACGTCGAGCACACGATTGGTGAGCTGGCTGGTCAGCACGAAGCCGAGTGCCAAGATCACTGCCAACGACAGACCGAGAGTCAGCGCCACGACTCGCAGCTGCAGCGATCGGCGCCAGGCAATGCCCACGGCTCGACTCAGCGCACCCATGCCGCGGGTCATGGGGCCAGTGCGCCCCCAACGACTCCGAGTGCGTCGTTTCGAGCCCCAGATCAACGGCGCCACTCCTCAGCATCGCGACGCGCTGCATCGTCGCCGGCGCGGATCACGGAGGTCCGGCCTTGTATCCCACTCCTCGAACGGTCAACACAACAGTCGGGTTCTCCGGGTCTTTCTCAACCTTGGCCCGCAGCCGCTGGACATGTACATTCACCAGGCGCGTATCCGCTGGGTGACGATAACCCCACACCTGTTCGAGCAGCACATCACGAGTAAACACCTGTCGTGGTTTGCGCGCCAACGCAACCAGCAGGTCGAACTCCAGCGGTGTCAGGGAGATCTGCTCGCCATTGCGGGTGACCTTGTGGGCCGGTACGTCGATTTCGACGTCGGCGATGGACAGCATCTCGGCGGGCTCGTCGTCGTTGCGGCGCAGCCGTGCCCGCACCCGGGCGACGAGCTCCTTGGGTTTGAACGGCTTCATGATGTAGTCGTCGGCGCCCGACTCCAGGCCCAGCACCACGTCCACGGTGTCGGTCTTGGCGGTCAGCATCACAATCGGAACGCCCGAATCGGAGCGCAACACCCGGCACACATCGATACCGTTCATGCCGGGCAACATCAAGTCCAGCAGCACCAGGTCGGGGCGCAGCTCACGCACCGCAGTCAGGGCCTGAGTACCGTCGCCGATGACTGCGGTGTCGAAGCCCTCCCCACGCAGCACGATGGTGAGCATCTCGGCCAGCGAAGCGTCGTCATCGACGACCAGAATCCTTTGCCTCATGGCCTCCATGGTGTCACCAGATCGGGACAAAACCCGGACACCACACGGGCGTTTCTTGGCCGACACGCCCAAATACGGCGAAATTTCCTCACTCAGCGGCCC
>JBEKNM010000135.1:0-14620 GCA_049522835.1 Mycobacterium sp. | reverse complement strand
GACGCATCCTCCCGGCACGCCCCTGCTCAACGTGGTGCGCGAGCTGCGAACCGATCGCGGACCGGTGCTGCTGATCACCGCACTGCACCGCGATTTCGCATCCACAGACACGCTGGCCGCGCTGGCGATCGCTGACGTCGGTGTGGCCCTTGATGATCCACGCGCGGCCACAGCGTGGACAGCGGACATCATCACCGGCACGGATCTGGCTGATGCGGTGCGGATATTGTCGGCGATTCCGGTGGCCCGGTCGGCTAGTGAAACGGCTGTGCACCTGGCTCAGGGCGGCACGACGCTGGCGGGTCTGCTGCTGGTCACTGGTGAGGAAGACCGAACCGGCAATCCGGCTAGCTTCCGCCGGTGGCTTAATCCGGTCAACGCCGCCGCCGCGACGGCTTTGGTGTCAGGAACCTTCTCGGCCAGCAGGGTGCTACGGCTGCCCGATCCCACGCCGCAGCCGCTGACCGCCTGGCATGCGCTGGACCCGGAGATCGTTTACTCGCGGTTGGCCGGCGGTGCACGACCGTTGGCTGTCGAGGCGGGCCGCTCGTCATGGCGAAGCCGTCTCGACGACCTGTCTTACACCCCGGTGTTAGAGCCGCTGCGCGGACCGGCACGAAACGCAGCGCGGCTGGCGCTCGCGACGCGGGCCGAACTCGCCGATCCGCTGACGCCGATCCTGGCCGTCGGGGCGGCCGCGTCGGCGATCGTTGGCAGCAATATCGACGCGCTTCTGGTCGCGGGCGTGATGACCGCCAACGCGATAATCGGTGGGGCGCAACGGTTACGGGCCGAAGCGGCGGCTGCCGAGCTGTTCGCCGAGCAGGACCAGCTGGTGCGCCGGGTTGTTGTCCCAGCCGTGGCGACGACGCGACGCCGGTTAGAAGCCGCCCAACACGCCACGCGCACCGCCACGGTGTCCGCGAAGTCGCTGCGGCCTGGCGACGTCATCGATCTGGCCGCACCGGAGGTGGTGCCCGCCGACGCTCGGCTGTTGGTAGCCGAGGACCTCGAGGTCGACGAGTCCTTACTCACCGGTGAGTCGCTGCCGGTGGATAAGCAGGTGGAGCCCGTTGCCGTCAACGATGCCGATCGAGCCAGCATGCTGTTCGAGGGCAGCGCAATCGTCGCTGGACATGCCCGCGCGATCGTGGTGGCCACCGGGGTCGGCACCGCCGCCCAGCGCGCGATCTCGGCGGTCGCCGACGTCGAGACCGCGGCCGGTGTGCAGGCCCGGCTGCATGAGCTGACCAGCAAGGTCCTTCCACTCACTCTGGCCGGTGGCGCCGCGGTATCCGGTTTGGCGTTGCTGCGCCGCGCCTCACTGCGGCAAGCGGTCGCCGACGGCGTCGCAATTGCGGTAGCCGCAGTTCCAGAGGGCCTGCCGTTGGTCGCCACTCTGTCTCAACTTTCCGCCGCCCAGCGTCTGACGGCACGTGGAGCATTGGTCCGCGCGCCCCGCACCATCGAAGCGCTGGGCCGGGTCGACACCATATGTTTCGACAAGACTGGAACTCTCACCGAGAACAGGTTGCGTGTCGTGTGCGCCGTTACCGGTGCGGCCAGCCCAGAGGGCCCCTTCCCGGATGCGGCCGACCCGGAGTCCGCCGCAGTGCTTCGGGCAGCCGCGTGGGCATCCACGCAACCCCAGGACGGGCAAGGACATGCGCACGCCACCGACGAAGCCATCCTGACGGCGGCGAGTTCGCTTAACACCCACAGTGATTCGGAATGGACGGTGCTCGCGGAGGTGCCGTTCGAGTCCAGTCGTGGCTTCGCCGCTGCCATAGGCACGATGAGCTCAGACTCTGCATCGCCGATTCTGATGCTCAAAGGTGCTCCCGAGGTGGTGCTGCCGCGCTGCCGGTTCGCCGATCCTGACGCCGACCTGGAGCACGCAGAGTCGTTGGTACACAGCCTTGCCGAGCAGGGCTTGCGGGTGCTGGCAGTGGCGCGACGCAGCTGGGTTCACGACACCGCCGATGATGACGACACTGACGCGGATGCCGTAGATGCTGCCGCGCAAGAACTGGAATTGCTCGGCTATGTCGGTTTGGCGGATACCGCGCGAGCGTCGTCGCGCCCGCTGATCGAAGCGTTGGTGGACGCCGAGCGAAACGTCGTGCTGATCACCGGTGACCACCCCGTCACCGCGCGGGCGATCGCCCGCCAGTTGGGCCTGCCAATGGATGCGCGCGTCGTCACCGGTGCCGAACTGGCCGGCCTCGACGAGGACGCGAGCGCTAAACTTGTTGCCGACGTTCAGGTCTTCGCCCGCGTCAGCCCGGAACAAAAGGTGCAGATTGTGGCAGCGCTGCAGCGCTCCGGACGAGTGACCGCGATGGTCGGCGACGGCGCCAACGACGCCGCAGCGATCCGGATGGCCGACGTGGGCATCGGAGTAAGCGGTCGCGGTTCGTCGGCCGCCCGAGGGGCCGCCGACATCGTGTTGACCGACGAAGATCTGGGCGTGCTGATGGACGCGCTGGTCGAGGGCCGGAGCATGTGGGCAGGCGTCCGGGATGCGGTCACGATCCTAGTCGGCGGCAATGTGGGCGAAGTGCTCTTCACGATCATCGGCACCGCGTTCGGCTCGGGGCGGGCGCCGGTGGGGACCCGTCAGCTGCTGTTGGTGAACCTGCTCACCGATATGTTCCCCGCGCTGGCCGTCGCGGTCACATCGCAGTACGTCGAACCCGACGAGGCCGAGTACGCGACCGACGAAGAGGCCGAAGAAGCACGTCGCGAAGATCAACGCGCGATCCTGACCGCCCCGACGCCCTCACTTGACGCCCCGCTGATGCGTCAGATCGTCACCCGCGGCGCCGTCACCGCCGCCGGGGCAACGGCAGCCTGGAGCATCGGGCGCTGGACGCCGGGCAGCGAACGCCGCACATCGACAATGGGTTTGACCGCGTTGGTGACGACGCAGCTGGCGCAAACGCTGCTCACGCGCCGGCGAAGCCCGCTCGTGGTGGCGACCGCGCTGGGCAGCGCGGGGGTGCTGGTCGGCATTGTTCAAACCCCAGTTATCAGCCAGTTCTTCGGATGCACACCGCTGGGGCCGGTTGCCTGGTCGGGCGTGTTGGGTGCCACGGCCGGGGCAACCGCGGTCTCTGCGTTGGCGCCCAACTGGTTAGCCAAGACAGTCAGTGCCGTGACACCCCAGGGCGAGATTGAGCTTCCGCTGAACACGCTGAACAGGATCGTGAGCAAAGGCACCACTCCGAAACCGTCGTGAACGGTCGGTCCCCTACGTGGTCAGCTCCCTGCGCAGCACCTTGTCGGCGGAAGTGCGCGGAATGCTGCTGACGATGTGGACGTCTCTGGGCTGCTCAAAACGAGACACCTCGCCCTTCAAGTACTCTCGCACCGCCGGTATGTCGATGTCGCTCCCGGGACGCGGGACGACGAATGCGGCCAGTCGCCGTCCGAACTGCTTGCTCTCCAGGAAGACCGACGCCCGTTAGTCCCTGATGAAGCCCTTGTTGTGCATCAGGACGTCCGCAAGAAACCCGTCGTGCGGTATTTCGGGTGAGGCGTAGAAAGTCGGGTGGCGGCCGTAGTAGACATTGCCGACCGTCGGTTCGCCGAGTAGATCGTCGATCAAGTCGTCGTCGCCGGTGACCGCGGTGACGACCAACGAATGCCGTAGCGGCTCCGTGCCGGCGCCGCGCGACCATGACGACACCCACACGCATGGGAAGGGCAGTTCGGTGTTGATCGTGTCAGTTAGCTTGCCCGAGCCGGGCTCAGCCATGACGTGCACGGCCGGACGCAGCGCGGCATATCCGTCGCCTGACGCGGCCACCACCTGATCGGCGCCGAGCAGCGGCGTCGTTCCCGCGGCCTTGACCGCCAGATAGGTCGCCAGCGCATGCGCCTTTTCGACAGGTTGGGTGGGCAGGATGGCTCGCTCGTCCTCGCTGGGCAGCGGCTCCATCGTCGCCAACCGCTCCGCGATCGCCTGAGCCAGCGGGACAGGATCGCCCTCGCAGAGCACCGCGGTGGTATTGACGCACGCCATCCCGCCCAGGTTGGCGATCGAGTCGACGATCATGTCGAGGTAGTCGCGCCAGTCCCGATCGGCGGTAATCAGGATCTTGGTACGTCCCGGTCCGTTCACCACCACCGTCGGATCGTTCGCGTACTTGTCCACAACGTCCTGACCCCCGTACACCATGGCGATGTCGGCCGATCCGATGATCTCGTCGGCTCCGCTGTGATCGGTCGGCAGAAAAACCGCATCTTCGGCGCGAAATCCCGCCTCACGCAACGCGTGGACAAGCCGGTGTGCGGTCAGGGGCTCGCGTCGCGACGGACGCACCGCCACCCGGTAGCCCAACGCGAGGGCCTGCGGCCACAGGCCATGCACCCCGGGGCCGTTTCCAGCGGCGTGCACCGCGAACACCTCCCCGCGCCGCGACCACACCGCACTACCGTTGCGGGTGCGCTCCTCACGCCAGTCGAGCGCCGCACCCTGGGGCCGAGCCGGCCGCACCGCATCGAATGCCGTTGCAACAGAGTCGGCCACGCTGCGCGCACCGGCGCGAGTCACCGAGATCGGCAGCCCCGAAATCCGGCTGGCCAGCTGTATGTAAGCCTCGAAGTCCAATCCTGCGATGACGGCGTTGGCGAAGATTTCGGCCGCTTTGGCCAGTGCCGCTTCGCGCTGTCCGGCCGGCAGCGGTGCCACCTTGCGTTGCGCGCTGATAGTACGCGAAACATACAGCGGCGGAACCAAGCTCAGCTCGGCGACCGGAACGCCGGCGGTACTCATAATCAGTTCGCGGTTGCGGGTCCGGTACTCCCCGTTGGTCCCCAGCGCGTCGATGAACACCAGATCTGCTGTGCGGGAGGTCTGTCCGCTTGTCATGCTCAGTACACGCCTTCGATGACGGCCTCGCCCTCGAAGGTGGCGACCGGCCGCACCGCACTGACCGAATCGCTGAGCTCGCCTGCGGGTCCGGGCATCCGGATTGCCCTGTCGCGTTCCAGGTTGTTGGGGATGAACATGCCCTTGCTGATGTGGTTCATCACCACCTGGCCAAGCTGACCGTACGGCACCTGTTCTCCGGTGTCCGGGTCCACAACCCAGAAGACGACGTACGGTGTCCGCGGGTCGAAGACGAACGATTCATCGTCGGCGATCGATTCGGGTGACCGCTTGGGACAGAATCATGGTGCTGCCGAAGGCCATGGTGATCGTCGTGTTCGGGAAGATGTCGCGCAGCACGTCGATGGTGTCGGCGTCCACATGCGCACCGCTGAGCAGCAGGTAGCGGATCTTCGCGTTGACCAGGTCCACCACCTTGTCGTCGCGGGCGATCGCTTCGAGCATTGGCGGGGTGGCGTGCAAATTCGCGACGTTCTGCGTCTGCAAGATGAACACGGCCTGGTCGATGACGTGGTCGACGTACGCTGCCACTTCCGCGGCGGCGTTGCGGGCCGCGATCTTTTTGACCCAGCGGGGATCGATGTCAATCGGGTGGAACACCGAACCAAGCCGCTCGGAAACCAGCCGCGAGAAGTAACCCACCCCGTGCGGGCCGCTCGGCATCAGGCACAGAAAACCTTCACCCCGCAGAAAGCCGCCCGTGGCGAAGTCTTCCGTCTGCCATTGCACGACTTGCGCAACCCAATCGGGCAATTGCGCAGTCCGTTTCGGAGCGCCGGTGGTGCCGCCGGACTCGAATATCTGTGGCAGGGGCGCCGGTGAGCCATAACCGCGCGGTATCAGATCCTCGATCGGAACATTGCGCAGCTCATTGACAAGGTTGGGGAACAACCGCAGATCGGCGAAGGTCTTGATGTCGGTCAACGGGTTGAAGTCCAGCGTCTTGGCGGTGCGCAGCCAGAACGCGGATCCGGTGTCCTCGCCGAAGTGCCACGCGATCGCCGCGTGCAGGTAGGCCTCCGGATCTTCGACCGGTACCGATCGGGGAACGTCCAACAGCGAAAAATCGATATTGGCCATGTCATCGATCCTGTCGTATGCCGGACAGGCCCGCCAAGCGGGCTTGGGGCCGGTTGGGCATACAAAGGCTGAACGTTGCCCCGTTGCACGGCGAATTCTGTGCGACAGCTACCGGTCCACGGGGACTGCGAGATTCTCGTCCGACCGCACAGTTCAGCGAGAAGCCAGTTCCCTGAAGTACTCCTTGAGCGATCGGGGTTCGCGACCAAGGATTGCACGCAGCACCACTGCGTTGCCGCCGGGCAAACCGTGCCGATCGTAGTGGCCCATCATCCGCGTCATTCCGTTACGGAACGCCCCTTCGGGCAGTTGCGACGCGAACTGGTCCAACGGTGTCTGCACCGCGGTGATCGGCCGTCCCAGAACCTCGGTGAGGAGCGAGGCGGTCTCATACGTGTCTTGCATTCCGGGCGCACACAATTCGAAGGTGCCGTAGCTCAGCTCCTCGCCGCTCAGCGCAATGGCGGCGACCTCGGCAACGTCGCGGTAATCCACCGAGCACATCTTCGCCGTCAGCGAATAAGGCTGCGCCAATCGATCATGCTCAACGATGTCGTTCCAGGAGCGCTCGAAATTCTGCATGAACCGTGCGGGCTGAAGCACCGTGAAGTCCAGCTCCGAGCTGTAGAGCGCCTCTTCCACGGGCAGTTTTGCGGCGCCGTGATTCGTCATCGCCGAAATCGAGGGGTGAATGACTCCGGAAAATACGAACTTTCGCACACCGCCTGTCCGAGCCGCATCGACCATCGCCAGTCCCATATCGGCTTCACCAGCCGAGTGCCCCGGTCCGATATGAAAGACACCATCCATCCCGGCGACCGCGCGGGTGAGGCTGGCCGGTTTCGTCAGGTCGCCGACAACGGTGTCCACGGCACCGTTATTCCGCGCCACCTGCGCCCGTTCCTCGTTGCGGACCAACGCGCGGACCTCGACGCCTCGTTTGTTCAGCTGGTCTAAAACCAAGGAGGCATGACGACCTGTTGCCCCCACCATCAAGACTCGCATCAGTGTTCTCCTCGAAGTCCCGCCGCCATCGTCTCGTTGAAACCGTGGTAAATGTTGTCGTATGTTCCGTCGCGCTCGGCGAATCGGAAGCCCTTGGCACGTTCCACGACGATCTCGTCAGCCTGCGGTTGCGTCTGCAACAGGGTCATCGTCTCGTTGACGTACTCATCCAAAGGCATTGCCTTCGGGTTGAATCCGCGCTCGCCTTGCAGCGCGGTTTGCACTTGCGGTGGAATGATTTCGATCACCTGGACCGAGGTCTCGCGAAGCTGAAAACGCAGCGATTGCGTGTAGGAGTGCAGGGCCGCTTTGCTTGCGCAGTAAGTCGGTGTGAGCGCGCTCGGCATGAACGCCAGGCCCGAGCCAACATTCACGATCGCCGCGCGCGGCTTGGCCATCAGCAGCGGGAGCAATGCCGCAGTAAGCCGGATCGGCCCCAGCAGATTGATGCCGATCGTCTGCTCTGCCGCGGCGACATCACCGGTGGTGAGGTCCTCGATGCGCTGGATGCCGGCGTTGTTGACGACGACATTGAGGTCCGGATACCGCTCAATCACCTCGGCGGCGAAGCGACGGATGTCGGCGGTATCACCCTGATCTAGCAACAGGTGCTCGATGCCCGGATTGGCCTCGGCGACGGCCAGCAGGGGCTCGCGGCGGCGGCCGGCGATCACCACCCGATTGCCGAGCCGGTTGAATGATTCGGCCAAGCCGCGGCCGATTCCGGTTCCGCCGCCGGTAACCAGTACCGTATTGCCCGTCATCTGCATTGCGTTCTCCTTCTTCGGATTTCAGGCTACCTCCCAGTGTCCTCACGTCTCTGCAGCGGATACATGTTGAACGCATACTGATCATGCGAAATATTCATTTCACAAATAAGCGTGCATCACGCAGAGTCGGAAGTGACACGAGCACACACAGTGAGGAAGACCCATGCGTTACATCGCCTTAGAGGAAGCGCTTTTCATTCCCGAGCTGGCCGAGCGCCAGCCCATACCCGCGCTGCCGCTGACGTTCAAGCCCGAATTCGCCGAGCATATTCGTCCTCGGCTGACCGATTTCAGTGAATACCGGCTGTCCGAGATGGACAATGCCGGCATCGACATCCAGGTTTTGTCGCTCACAGTGCCCGGCCTGCAGGTCGACATCGATCCAGGCTTGGCGCGCGACAACGCGCGGTTTGCCAATGAATACCTTGCCAAGGCCATCGGCGAACATCCGGATAGGTTCCGCGGGTTTGCCGCGTTGCCATTGCAGGACCCCGCCGCAGCCGCCGCGGAACTCGAGCGCGCCGTCACTCAGGACGGATTGTGTGGGGCGCTGGTCAACGACTGTGTTTACGGGCCGGGCGGCCGCTACCTCGACGCACCCGAATACGACGAGCTGTGGTCGGCGCTGGAATCCCTGGGCGTGCCGTTGTATCTGCACCCCGGGGCACCACCGGCCGATCACTGGCGGGTCATCGAGGGCCGTCCGGAACTGTACGGAGCGACCTGGAGCTGGGCGGCCGAGGTCAGTGGGCATGCGCTGCGGATCCTGTTCAGCGGTGTGTTCGACCGGCATCCTGGCGCGACGCTGATTTTGGGGCACATGGGCGAGTTCTTGCCATTTCAGCGCAGCCGATTGGACTCCCGCTACGCGACCCTCGCCACCAGCGCCCCGCTGAAGCGCACGCCGTCGGAGTATCTCGGTACCAACATCGTTTTCACCAATAGCGGGGTGTTCTCGCCGGCGGTGATGCTGGGAGCGGTGCTGGAGGTCGGCGCCGACGCGCTGATGTTCTCCGTCGACTACCCCTATGAGTCCTCCTACCAGGCGGTCAAAGGATTTGAGCAGACCACGCTCAGCGCGACCGACCGGGAGAAGATCGCGCACGGCAACGCCGAACGGCTGCTGCGTATCAGCTAAGCGTCGCGTGGTTGTGGAGCCGGCGCGGATCGACGCCCGTGCGGCGCCATGCTTCGGCCGCCCATGGGGTGTAGAGGAACCAGAGCGGAAGCCGGGTGATGAGCGGATTCAGCGCGCGCATCACCGCAGCGAACCGCTGGAATCGCGTCTCCTTCTTGGTATCCCACTCCAGCTCGCACACTTCGCGCATCCGTGGCGGCAGGGTTCCGACGAGGACCAGCCGGGTGTAGGCGTTGAGCGGAGCCGACAAGATCTTCCAGACCGGCTTGGGAATCCGGCGCGGGCCCGGTATCCCTTTCCGGATGTAGCCGGTGCCGTACAGGACGGTTTTGTGAGGGACGAAACGCTCGCACATGTCGTCCCAGTAGGCGACGAAATCGTCATAGGTCTGCGGCTGGCCGCGGTCACTGACCCCGTAGAGGCTGTACCAGATCTTGCCCTCGTTGAAGATCTGCTCCTTCTCTTCGCGGGACAGCCGCCGGATGAACATGTCGGTGTTGTAGATGACTTGGTCGACGAACGTGGCGTGCGCCCAGTAGAACAACTCTGGGTTGAGCGCGTGATACCTCGACCCGTCACTGACGGTGCCTTTGATCGGCTGGTGGAAATCCCGCACCGTGCGGCCCCACTTGTGCGGATCATCGGAGTAGACGGTCTTCATCAGGGGCGGTCCAGTTCGCTTGGCCCGGCCCAACGTGTCGCTGAAGATCACCGAGTGGTCGAGCACACCCTGCCCCAGCTGTTCGATGCAGTTTTCGACACCGGCGACGCGCTGAAATCCGAAGAATTGAGTGCGGTGATCTCCGTAGAACTTCCATATCAGCGATTCGGGCCCCAGCCGGGGCAACTCGATTTCGTCGGCCGGCCCATCAACTGGCCCGTCTACTAGGACAGGCACCGCTTCGCGAACACCGGCGTCGAATCGGGCACCGGCGGATGGACCGGTCAACTCGTCGTTCCGCGCTGTCATGGCGACCTCCTTGTGGCACCCTCATGCTCACAGTTGAGCTTGTGAAGCAGTGACACAAAACAGTATCTTTGTTTCGAGCCTAGCAATCGGTGGTTACGTCCGCAAAAGGAGGTGAGTCATTGAGAACAGTCCGGGCAGCCGGTGGGCTTACCGACCTCGACCGGACCATCCTGGACACCGCCCGGACGGTCTTCGAGACCTACGGCGTGCGTCGCGCCAACATCGAAGACGTCGCCGCTCGCGCAGGGGTCAGCCGCAGCACCATCTACCGGCGCTTTCCCACCAAAGATGAGCTGTTCGAAACGGTGGTGCGACGCGAGGCCGAACTCTTCTTCAGCACTCTGGACAAGGCGACCACCGGCCGTAACCCGCAAGAGGCCGTGATCGAGGCGTTTGCGCTCGGCGTGCGCCTCGTTCAAGACTCGCCCCTGTATTCCCGGATCGTCGAAAGTGAACCCGAGCTATTCGGGCTGTTCTCGCGTACGCACGTCTTTCCGATCGGCCAATTCGCCGACGGGATCGCACACACACTGCGGCGGTGCGGCGCCGACATCCCCGAGCCCGACCTGGCCAACATCGCCGACATCCTGCTGCGCGTCGCCCTCGGCGTCATCGTGTTTCCCACCGACCGCCTCGACACTTCGGATCCGGCGGCCGTCCGCGAGTACGCCGCCCGCTATCTGGTCCCGATCATCGGCCAAACCGCTGTTTAGCTCGTCATCCGACTTGTCGGCGGGCTCAACTAGCCTGTAGTTGTGGCCGGATTGTCCGGGGCTCCGCGAACCCGGTACGCCAGTTGCGGCGAGACGGACATCGCCTATCAGGTCTTCGGCGATGGCCCGATCGACCTGCTCGTACTGCCGGGACCATTAATCCCGATCGACACGATCGACGGCGAGCCGTCGATGTACCGCTTTCATCGACGGCTGGCGTCTTTCAGCCGGGTTATCCGGTTCGACCAGGGCGGAATTGGCCTGTCGTCGCGGGTCCCTTCGCTGGACAAGATCGGGCCCAAGTCTTGGGCGCAGGACGCGATCTCGGTCATGGACGCGGTCGGATGCGAGCAGGCGACGATTTTGGCTCCCGGTTTCACCTCGTTGGCCGGACTCGTTCTCGCGGCCGACTACCCCGAGCGGGTGAGCAACCTAGTGATCTTGAACGGCGCGGCCCGTACGCTGCGGGCGCCCGATTACCCGATCGGCGCCGAGGTGAGCGCCACCGATCCATACACGACGATCGGGATCGAGCCGGATGCCGTCGAGCAGGGCTTCGACATGCTCGGCATCATCGCTCCCTCCGTAGCCGACGACGAAGCGTTCCGCGCGTGGTGGGATCATGCGGGCAACCGTGCCGCGTCTCCCAGCATGGCCCGTGCCTTCATCAAGATCATCAGACAGGGCGATGTCCGCGACACACTCGCACGCATCACCGCGCCGACGCTGATCCTGCATCGCGACAATCCTAACTTCAGCCCTGTCGCGCACGCTCATTACCTCGCCGAGCACATCGTCGGATCGCACTTCGTCGAGTTACCGGGCGAAGACGTCCTCTACTGGGTCGGTGACACCGGGCCGATGCTCGACGAGATCGAGGAGTTCATCACCGGCGTGCGGGGCGGCTCCGATGCCGAGCGCCTGCTCACCACCATCGTGTTCACCGACATCGTCAGCTCGACCGAGCGGGCCGCCTTGCTCGGCGACGACCGGTGGCGCGACCTGCTGGACAACCACGACACCATCGTGCGCCACGAGCTGCAGCGATTCGGCGGGCGCGAAGTCAACACCGCCGGTGACGGATTCGTTGCGACGTTCAGCAGCCCGAGTGCCGCGATTGCGTGCGCGGATGCGCTCGTCGACGCGGTGCGGGTGCTGGGCATCGACGTGCGGGTCGGGATTCACGCCGGCGAGGTCGAGGTGCGCGGCGCCGACGTCGCAGGGATGGCCGTGCACATCGGTGCGCGGGTGTCAGCGCTGGCGGGCCCCGGCGAGGTACTGGTGTCGTCGACGGTGCGCGACATCGTCACCGGATCGCGACACCGGTTCGCCGAGCACGGCGAGAGGGCACTCAAGGGCGTGCCGGGCTTCTGGCGGCTGTACTCGCTCATGCGCGAGCATGTGGCCATCGGGCCGGTAACGAAGGCCACATTCCGGACCGTCGGGGTACCCGACGGCCCGGCGTAGGCTGCCATCGGGGGTCTGGCAGCGCTGCGGCTCCCGTTTCGAAAATTTGCTGTACAGCTTGGTAATTGATCGAAGGAGTACGCGTGACCGACGTGCACATCTCGCTGCCTCCGGCGTTGCGCCGAGCGCTGGACCTACTTGCTGATCCGCCCGCGGATCCGGACGTGAGCAAGGGTTATCTCGATCTGCTGAACACAGCCGAGGACGAGGCTGTCCCGAAAAACACCGGTCTGATACAAGCAGCGTGGGCATCGCCGATCGGGTCGATGCTCTACGACAACGCCCAAGCCCTCTCGCGCCGGTTGATCAGCGCAATGCAACACCCCGTCGAGTGGTTGAACATTCCGCCAGGTGGAGTCGCGCTGGACGTCGGCTCGGGTCCAGGCAACGTCACCGCGTCACTCGCAGACGCCGCGGGCCCGGACGGACTGGCCTTGGGCGTCGACATCTCCGAGCCGATGCTGGCACGGGCCGTCCGCAATGAAGCGGGGCCACAAGTCGGCTTCATACGGGCAGACGCACAACGACTTCCACTGCGCGACAACACTGTTGACGCGGTGGTGTCGATGGCCGTGCTGCAACTCATTCCGAATCCGGCAGCCGCCCTTGCCGAGATCGCGCGGGTCCTGCGACCGGGCGGAAGGCTGGCCATAATGATCCCCACCGCGGGGCGTGCTGCGCGGTTTTGGCAGATGCTGCCGGACATCGGGGCGCACGTGTTCGGCGAGGACGAAGTCGGCGACATACTGGAAGAAAACGGCTTCGCCAGCGTGCGTGTCACGAACGTCGGCACATTTCAGTGGGTGCGCGGTAAGAACGGGTTCTGAACTGCTGGCGGTTTTGTTGGTCAGTGTGGTTTAAGAGCCGGGTGGTTGCGGGTCAGCACCGGCAACAGCATCTCGGGTGGCGCGACGCGCACGAGGGCCGAAGCGACCCGGTTGACACGACCGGGGATGACGACCGCTTTGCCGGCTGCCAGGCCGTCGATCCCGGCCTGCGCCACCTTGTCGGCGGGAATCCACATCACCCGCGGCAGCGCGGCTTCGGCTTCCTCTTTGTCGAAGCCGGCCGCTTCGCCGAATCCGGTGTCGACCGGCCCCGGGCACAGCGCGGTCGCGCTGACCCCGGTGCCGCGCAGCTCACCGCGCAGGCTGTGGGTGTAGGACAACACGAACGCCTTGGCGGCGCCGTAGGCCGCTTGGCCCGGCACGGGAGCGAACGCGGCCATCGACGCCACATTCAGCACCGCGCCCCGATGACGGTCGACCATTCCGGGCAGGAACCTGCTGCACAGGTCGACCACGGCGGCGACATCGACCTCGACGAGGTTGACTTCATGCTCCGGAACCGATTTCGCGACGACTCCCAGTGTCGAGAATCCGGCGTTGTTGATCAGGATGTCCGGGATCAAGCCAAGGGCCGCGACCCGGTCCAGCAGGCTTGCTCGGGCGGCCCGGTCGGACAAGTCGGCAGGCAGCGGGTGTGTCCGCGGGCCCAACCGTCCGGCGAGCTCCTGGAGCCGGTCGGCGCTGCGGGCTACCAGCACCACTTGGTAGCCACGACCCGAAAGTATTTGGGCGAATTCCGCGCCGATGCCTGACGAGGCGCCGGTGACGACCGCAGCGCGGTCGTCTCCAGGTGGTGGGATAGCCATCCTTACTCCCCGGGGGCCTGGGCGAGCATCGCCAGGCGGTCCATCGACTCGCGCAGCATTCCGGGCGTTGTCGAACGAGCCTTTTCCAGCCGAGTGCTGTCGGTCAGCGCCGTCCAATCGTAAGTGTGGGTCACGCTGGTGAGTGAGGCGTTGATCGGTTCGAGCTTCCAGCGCCATAAGTGACCTGGCGGCTGCTTTCCGCGTTCTGCTGGGAGCCACGCAATCTGGGTGCCTTCGATGAATTCCACAACATGGTTTTCTCGGAGAGCACCGTTGGTCAAGGTCGTTTTGAAGATGTCACCGATCTGTCGGACGCGCTGCCCCGGGGCAGCCGAAGCGAGGTTGTTGTTACCGTCCCAGCTCGGCTGGGCGGAGGGCTCGGCGATGAGATCGAAAATCCGCTGCGCGCTTGCCGACATGACGCGGGTGGCGCTGACAATACGTTCGTCGGGTTCCATGTTGTAATCCAAACACGCAACCGGTGTAGCGGGACCGGCAGGCGATCAACAGCGCTCAACACCCCTACGCATGATCGGCGGAGCGGAGCTCAACCGGCGTGGCCGGCTTTTCAGCACATTTTGGAGCGCGTCGAAGGCGCGCGCCTTAATCGGGGCGGCTACGTCGAAATTGGCAGAGCCCTGTCGTGTCGGCACAGCTTTAGCCCTTCGTCAGTGCGGCGCGTCGGCCACTCATGGAATTTCACCGCGACAGTTTTACGAGTGCGCCGCGATGCGGTAAACGGCGCGAAAAGCCGGGTTGTGGCGTCAAGCACAGGCCCCGGCGCTGGGACGAGACCGTCACATGCTGGGTGCCCTTGGATGGGCCCAGGTACTGGTGGCGGCTCGCTCGACGTGCTGATCCTATCACTGATCGCACAACTGTGTAGGTTGCCTATATGTGTGACGAAGAGCGCTGACGACGACGGC
>JBEKNM010000134.1:0-9889 GCA_049522835.1 Mycobacterium sp. | reverse complement strand
GTAGAACTCCTCGAAGGCCGGCGTGTTGATGTCCCAACCGTTGTAGTCGTCCTGCGCCCGAAGACCGTCAAGCAAGTAGACCGCGTGCTGGCCCCCGCCCTGGAACTCGACTTTGATGTTGCGGCCCATCGACGGCGATGGCACCTGCAGGTATTCCACCGGAAGACCCGGCTTGGAGAACGCACCCGCGGTCGCCGAGCCGCCGACGGCACCGACCAGACCGGACAACAGGGCAGCCCCTACAGCCGCGATAGCCAGCCGGCGCGGCATACTTCCCGCTGCGCCACGCAACTTTCGCACCTCTTCGAAGAACGACATAGCTCTCTACCCATCCCAACTTTCATCTGCCGCTTTGACGCGGTCGAATCCGTTCAGGGCGAGTGAAACACAGGGGGAGCGCGCAATTCGCTTGTCGCGGCCGCAATTCGCTTGTCGCGGCCGCAGCAAGACATCGCGGTTGGCTAACGATTGAGAGTCGGCCGGGACTCGAAACCAATGCTATCGGAATTCGGTTGGCGCCGCAGCGTACGGCGCTGATCCTCGATGATCCTACGCTACGAGACGGCGCAAAAGGCTTGAAGCCGTGGCGATTCCGGCCACTGCCGCCACTACCAGCACTACGATGTCCAGCGGGTCGAACGGGGTGCCGATCAACAGTGCCCGCAGGGCGTTGACCTCGTAACTCAGCGGGTTGACCGTGCTCAGCACGTGCAGCCATGCGGGCATCACGTCGACCGGGTACAGCGCATTGGAAGCGAAGAACAACGGCATCGTGATGGCCTGTCCAATCCCCATCAGACGATCGCGACTGCGTACCAGTCCGGCCAGCGTCATCGACAGGCACGCGAAGAAGGCGGCACCGAGCATGACGATGCCCATTGCTGCCAGGATCCGCAACGGATTGATGGTCAGGCCGACGTCCATCACATAGGCCAGCGCCATCACGCCGACGACCTGGGCGACCGATCGCACACCGGCTGCGAATGCTTTGCCGGTGATCAGTGCCGACGCGGGCGCCGGTGTCACCATCAGTTTGGCCAGGATGCCGGCGTCTCGATCCCAGATGATCTGGATGCCGTAGAAGATCGAAATGAACAGCGCCGACTGGGCGATGATTCCCGGCGCCAGGAAGGCCAGATACGACACCGACCCGGTGTCGATGACGTGTAAGTGGCTGAACGTAGTACCGAAGATCAACAGCCACAGCGCCGGCTGCACCATCCGGGTGACGAGTTCGGTCCGATCGTGTTGCAGCTTCTGCATTTCGACGATCGCGAACGCCCCGACGCGGCTAAGCGTTGCGCCGACACGCTGCCATCCGCGCGGGGCGCGGACCAAGGTCAACGCCGAGCCTTTCAAGTCGCGGTCAACTGACACGGCGGGCAACCTTTCTGGTGGAGCGGATTTCGCGCATACTCGACGACCCCGACGGCGCTGCTACTTTTGCCGATTCGGAGGCTAACTCTCCGGCCGCATAGTGGCGGAACACATCCTCGAGCGTGGCGTGCGCCGACACCGTCGACTTCAGCTTTGTGGGCGTTCCTACCGCGCGTAAGCGTCCGTGATGCATCAGCGCGACCCGATCACACAACGTGTCGGCCTCTTCCATGTAATGGGTCGTCAGTAGCACCGTCATGCCGAACTGAGCCTGCATGTTCTGCACCTGCGTCCAGACGCCGTCCCGGGCGATCGGATCCAGCCCCACGGTTGGTTCGTCGAGCACCAGCAGCGACGGGCGGTTGACCAGCGCTTGAGCCACCTCCAGGCGACGCACCATGCCGCCCGAGTAGGTTGCGGCCAGCCGATCGGCCACGTCGTGTAATTCCAAGGCCTCCAGTGCCTGATCGACCCGTTCGGCACGATCGGCGCGGGGCACGCCGTACAGTCGGGCGAACCACTCCACGTTCTGTCGGCCTGTCAACGCCGGTTCGATCGACAGTTGTTGCGGCACATAGCCGATATTGCTTCGGATGTCGATGGTCTCGTGACGGGCGTCCATGCCGAAGATGCGCAATTCGCCCTGCTGCACCGGTGTCAAAGTGGTGAGCATCCGGACCATGGTCGTTTTTCCGGCGCCGTTGGGTCCAAGCAGGCCCATGGTCTCGCCCGGCCTTACCTGCAATGTCACGTCATCGACAGCGGTGAACTGGCCGTAGCGGTAGGTCAGGTGCCGGCAATCGATGGCCATTGGTAGTGATCCACTCATGATTATCGCTCCTGCAATAGTCGGGCCATCGTGTCAAGGATCTCCAACCCCTTTGTCAGAGAGTCGATTTGATCGTCATCAAGTTCGCCGAGCACCTCAGACAGCAACGCTCGCCGAGCGGCCCGAGACGCGTCGATGATCTGCTGGGTACGCTCGGCAAGCCGGAGTTGGCCGACGCGACGGTCCGTCTCGCCGACGGTCCGGATAAGTAAGCCGTTGGCTACCAGCTTGGAAACCAGGGTCGAGGCGGTGTTGGGTACCAGCCCCAGCTCCGCAGCGGCGGCGCTGACCGAGATCCCCGGCTGCCGGCCGACGAGCCACAGTAGCTCCGACTGTGACTCGCTGAGCCGCGTGGAATCGAGCCCATGACCGGCCGATCGGCGGAGTTGCCGGCGGAATCTGCCGACGACGCCGAACATCTCGGTGACCGGGTCGGTGCGTGACTTCACTGTATCGATAATATCTCTGTTTACGAGCTAAATATGTGTACGCGCTAGGTCCTAGCTAGCTCTGAGCTACTTGTCCAGACGGTGCAGGACCACGTCCGCCAGTGACCCGTTGTCGACACTCGCAGTCACATAGGTACAGAACGGTTGCCGGCGGCGATCCGTCGGCGAGCCTGGATTAAGCAGTCGCAACCCAGTCTTTGTCGTCGTATCCCATGGGATGTGACTGTGTCCGAACACCAGGACATCGCTGTGCGGATACAGCCGCGACATCCGGGTTTCGCGGCCGGTCGCAGCGCCGGTCTCGTGCACGACGGTGAAATGCACACCCGACAACGTCATGTCCGCCCGTTCCGGCAGCCGCGCCCGCAAGGCGGGGCCGTCGTTGTTTCCCCAGCATGCGACCAGCCGAGCGGACCGGGACTCCAGCTCGTCGAGCAACTCGAGGGCTACCCAGTCGCCGGCGTGTAAGACGACATCTGCCTTCGTGACCTCGTCCCACACCTGCGTGGGCAGGTCGCGTGCGCGTAGCGGGACATGGGTATCGGCGATCAACAGCAGCCTCACGGGTTCTATGCTTACCCACGAGCAGAGGAGAGAATAATGCGCACCTTCGAGTCAGTCGCCGACCTCGCCGCCGCTACCGGCGAGACCATCGGACAGAGCGACTGGGTGACCATCACTCAGGAAGACGTCAACCTGTTTGCCGACGCGACCGGAGACCACCAATGGATCCACGTCGACCCGGAACGGGCGGCTGCGGGTCCGTTCGGCAAGACCATCGCCCACGGCTTCATGACCCTGGCGCTACTGCCCCGGCTGCAGCATGAGATGTACACTGTCAACGGCATCAAGCTGGCAATCAACTATGGCCTGAACAAGGTTCGCTTCCCCGCGCCGGTGCCGGTCGGATCCAAGGTGCGTGCGCAGAGTTCGTTGGTCAGCGTCGACGACCTGGGCAACGGTGCTGTGCAGGCGACGGTGTCGACCACAGTCGAGATCGACGGGTCGCCCAAGCCGGGGTGTGTGGCCGAAAGCATCGTTCGCTACATTTCCTGAAATTGCCCGTCGACGTTCGGCCGTCAGAATTCGGCGATCGAATGTTCCAGGCGTTCAGCCAGCCGGGCCTGGGCTTCCGCGCGCCGCGTCGGTATGTGCTGAGACGGGAAAGGCGTTGTGACGGGCTGGTATTCACGCAGCGTGCGGCGGGCTACTGTCATCTTGTGCAGCTCGGTGGCGCCGTCTGCGATGCCTAGCGACTCGGCGGCCACCATCATCTTGACGAACGGCATCTCGTCGGAGACGCCGAGCGCGCCGTGCAGGTGCATAGCCCGCTGTGCGACGTCGTGCAGCACCTGTGGCATGGCGACTTTAACCGCCGCGATATCGCGGCGAACCGTCTGGTAGTCGTGGTGCTTGTCGATCAACCAGGCGGTGCGTAGCACCAGCAGCCGGAACTGTTCGATCTGGATCCAGCTGTCGGCGATCTTCTCCTGCGTCATCTGGAAGTCGGCTAATCGCCCATGCCTGGTCTTTCGCGACACCGCCCGCTCGCACATCATGTCAAACGCACTGCGCGCCAGTGCAATTGTGCGCATCGCGTGGTGGATGCGGCCACCGCCGAGCCGGGTCTGCGCGATCATGAACGCCTGGCCTTCGCCGCCCAGCACGTGATCGGCCGGCACGCGGACGTCGTTGTAGCGAACGTATCCGTGACTGGCGCGCTTGGACGATTCGGCGCCCACACCGACGTTGCGCACAATCTCGATGCCCGGCGTCTCTGCCGGAACGATGAACAGCGACATCTTGTCGTAGGTACGGGCGTCGGGTTTGGTGACGGCCATGACGATGAAGAACGACGCGTGTTTGGCGTTGGTCGAAAACCACTTCTCGCCATTGATCACCCAGTCGTCTCCGTCGCGGGTCGCGGCCGTGACGAAATTCCCGGGATCAGAACCGCCCTGTGGCTCGGTCATCGAATAGCAGGAGGTGATGTCGCCGTCGAGCAACGGCTGCAGGTAGCGGGCCTTCTGCTCCTCGGTGCCGAACAGCGCCAGGATCTCCGCATTCCCCGAGTCCGGCGCTTGGCAGCCGAACACCGACGGCGCCCAGCGGGAGCGCCCGAGGATCTCGTTGAGCAGCGCGAGCTTGACCTGGCCGAAGCCCTGACCGCCGAGCTCGGGCCGCAGATGGGCGGCCCACAGTCCCTGATCCTTCACCTGCTGCTGCAACGGCCGCAGGATGCTCATCATCTCGACGTTCTGTTTGTCGTAAGGATCAAGAGCGACGAGATCGAGCGGCTCGAGTTCGTCCACCATGAACTTTTCGACCCAGTCCAGCTTGACCTGGTATTCCGGGTCCGTTTCGAAGTCCCACACCGTCGGCAACCGTTCCCCGGCGCAGCGTCACGCCGGCATCTTTGAAGGAGCCTCCCCATCGTAGATGCGGCTGTTCTAGGACCTTTTCGCGGCCACTGCGGCGTTGATGATCACGGCGTGCAGCCTGTGCCAGTGGGGGCGGTCGAAGCCCGCGCGCAGCAGCAGGCGGTTCGCGCGGCCGCGGGTTCGCGCCTTGCCCCGGCGGCTGACTGCCAGCGTGGGCAGCAGCCACAGGGAAAACTGATCAACCAGCACCAGGTGCCCGCCCGGTCGTAGCACCCGGGCGCACTCGCCGAGCCCGGCGTACTGGTCGGTCCAATGGTCGAACGACGTGCTGCTGACTACCAGGTCGATCGATGCGTCGGGGTAGGGCAGCCGCTCGGCGACGCCGGTGCTGAAGGTCAATCGCTGATCGTCTGTGAGGCGCCTGGCCGTCTCGATCATGTTGGGGGCGGCGTCAATCCCGGCGAACTGCTCGGCCTCCGGGTAGCGGCCGGCCAGTGTCCGCAACAGATATCCGGTCCCGCATCCCACATCGAGGACACGCTGCGGACTGGCCGCGGTGGACGTCGCCAGCGCGGCAGTGCGGTCGCCGATGGCGTGGTGGAGACGGCCACGCCAGCCCCGGTCGTACTGGCCGGCACGATCGTCGTAGGCGGCGAGATCCCGATGGGGCGGCACGCCGGTAATTCTAGAAGTCGCGGTCCCGTTATGGCCATGCCGCGGAAGCAGCGACCACTAGCCTGACGTATGTGAGCCCGCAGGCGCGCGCGGCGCGAAGAGCCGATATCCGGGAGCTCTCACGCACGATGGCGCGGGCGTTCCATGACGATCCGGTGATGCGCTGGTTGCTTCCCGAAGACAAAGCGCGGACCGCGCAGCTGGCACGGATGTTCGCCGTCATGACCCGCCATCACCACCTCGCCGGCGGCGGCGTGGAAGTGGCATGCGACGGGACGGTCATCGTCGCTGCGGCTCTGTGGGATCCCCCGAACCGATGGCGGCAGACGCGGCGAGAGCAACTTGCGATGACGCCGGCGTTCATCCGGGTATTCGGCCTCCGCTCCGCGAAGGGCCAAGCGGTGCAGGAGGTGATGAAGCGCGCTCACCCCGAGGAGCCGCACTGGTACCTGCCCGCCATCGGCAGCGACCCGATGGTCCGTGGCAAAGGGTTCGGACAGGTCCTGATGGAGTCACGTCTGGACCGCGTCGATGCGGAGCATGCGCCTGCCTATTTGGAGTCAACCAAACATGAGAATATAGCTTACTACCAGCGGTTTGGCTTCGAAGTAACCGGCGAGATCGTACTGCCTGAAGGCGGTCCAACCATGTGGCCGATGTGGCGGGCACCGCGGTAACGGGGCTACCGCATCAGGGGCTGCTCTTCCAGCCGGCGATACCGATGGCGATCATCCGCAGCTGCTTGACGGCGACGCGGTGGATGTCTTCCAGCGCCTCGGAACTTTGGGCGTCCTCGCTCGCCTCGGCGGTAGCGATCATGGCGTTCACGAACAGGGTTGCCAGCACGTTGAGGTCCTCAGTGCTCCAGGCGTTGAGGCCCGGAAAGCGCGCCAGGTCGGTGGCCAGCTCCGAGGTGATCAGCCGGATCTCGGTGCGGATCGCATAGCGCAGCACGGATAGCCCGCCGGAGCGCTCTCGGCCGATGAGGCGCCAGTGCTCGCGTCGTTCGGCGACGCTGGCGACCAGGATCTCGACGGATGACTCGATCACCCGGTTCGGGTCGAGCCTGCCGGCGCGCGCCCCGCGCAGGGTGTCGCGCAAACTGCGAAACGACTCGTCGATGAGAACGAGTCCGAGCGCCTCCATCGACTCGAAGTGACGATAGAAGGCTGCGGGCACAATCCCGACCTCCCGGGTCACCTCACGCAGGCTCAAGCTGCCGAAGCTGCGGTCCTGCAGCAGCTTGAGTGCGGCCGCGATGATCGCACGGCGCGTCGCCTCTTTGCGTTCCTCGCGCGACGGGCTTTCGCGTGAACTGCTGCGACCTGACCTGTGTGGCCGTGAGCTTGGAGTACGACTGTTCACTATGTGAAGCCTAACACATAGCAGCAGATATCCTTGACTAGCTGCACTATCTGGTAGCACGGTGTACATATGTTCACTCAAACTGCTCAAACTTCTGGTCGGAGCTTCGCTCAGGCTTTCCAGAAACGAGTGCTGGGTTCAGACCTGGTAGACCTGCTTACCGGTCCGCACGGCGTCGACCGCTACACCGAGCTGGTGGCACCGACTTGGACGTTGGGCGAGGCCCGCGCCAAGGTCATCGACGTGCGCCGGACCACTCCGCGCAGCGTCACCCTCACGCTCGCTCCAAATGGGAGCTTCACGTCCGCCCACACCGTCAAGGCCGGCCAGTACGTCAACCTCACGGTCGACATCGATGGCCGCCGGCACGCTCGCTGCTACTCACCGGCCAACGCCGAAGGCAGCCCCTATCTCGAGTTGACGATCGGTCGCCACGAAGGCGGGCTGGTTTCCAACTACCTGTACGAGCGTGCCCGACGCGGCATGATCGTCGGTCTGGCCGGTATCGGCGGCGACTTTGTCTTGCCGGCTCAGCGGCCCCGCCGGATTCTCTTCGTCTCCGGCGGAAGCGGCATCACGCCCGTCATCGCGATGCTGCGCACGCTGGTCGCCGAGGGGCACTCCCAAGCCCCCGGCGCCGAGATTGCCTTCGTCCACTACGCGCGCACTGCCGCGGAAGCGTGCTACCGCGATGAGCTGGCCGCACTACCTGGCGTGCAGGTGCTGCACGGCTACACCCGATCGGATGCCGGCAGCGACCTCGTCGGCCGCTTCGGACCCGAGCACCTGGCCGCCGCCATGCCCTTCCCTGATGCGGTGTTCGTCTGCGGGCCAACCGCTTTGGTCGAGGCGGTGCGGGAGCACAGCGAGAATGTGTTCACCGAGAGCTTCGTGCCACCGGCTTTCGAGCCGCCTGCGAATCCGTCAGGCGGTCGAATCACCTTCGCGGACAGTGGTGTCGACGTTGTCGACGACGGCCGCTCGCTGCTGGAACAGGCTGAATCAGCCGGCCTGACACCGCAGAACGGATGCCGGATGGGCATCTGCCACACCTGCACGCGGCGCAAGACCGCCGGCACGGTGCGCAACCTGATCAGCGGTGCCGTTTCGACCGCGCCCGACGACGATGTGCAGATCTGCGTGTCCGTCCCAGTCGGCGACGTCGATCTGTCGCTTTAGCGAAGCCGCGCGCAGCGGGTCGCCACCGACAACGATTTGAAGGAGAAGCAATGTCACAGAACAAGGTCACCTTGGCCCCCGAGCAGGCCGACGCGTTCGGCCGTGAACTCGACGCCATCAAAGAACGCGAGATGGCAGACCTCGGCGAAGAAGACGCCGACTACATCCGCCGCGTCATCAAGACCCAGCGGGCCCTGGAAGTGGGTGGCCGCGCGCTGCTGTTCGCCGGGGTGCTGCCGCCGGCATGGCTGGCGGGTACCGCCATGCTCGGCATCGCGAAAATCCTGGACAACATGGAGGTCGGTCACAACATCATGCACGGACAGTACGACTGGATGCGTGACCCGGCGATCTCCGGCCGCACTTTCGAGTGGGACACCGCCTGCCCGGCCGACCAATGGCGGCACTCGCACAACTACATGCACCACACCCACACCAACATCGTGGGGATGGACCGCGACATCGGCTACGGCATCCTGCGGATGAGCGAAGACCAGCGCTGGCATCCGTACTACCTGGGCAACCCGGTCTACGCGTTCCTGCTGATGGTGTTGTTCCAGTACGGCGTCGCGTTCCACGAGATGGAAACCGAGCGCATCCGCTCCGGCGAGATCAGGCTCCGCGACAAGCGCGACACCCTCAGGGCCATCTGGAAAAAGACGCGCCGCCAGACGCTCAAGGACTACGTCGCCTTCCCGTTGCTGGCGGGACCGTTCGCGCCGTTCGTCTTGACGGGCAATATGTCGGCCAACCTGATACGCAACGTGTGGTCGTACATGATCATCTTCTGCGGGCATTTCCCGGACGGCACTCAGGAATTCACCGTCGAAGAGACCAAGGACGAGTCCCGTGGCCAGTGGTACTTCCGCCAGGTCCTCGGTTCGGCGAACCTGACCGGCGGCAAGATCTTCCATCTGCTGTCCGGCAACCTGTCGCACCAGATCGAGCACCACTTGTTCCCGGACATGCCCGCGCGCCGGTACTCCGACGTCGCGCCCGAGGTGCAGGAGATCTGCGAACGGTACGGCATTCCCTACAACAAAGGCCCGTTGCTGCAACAGTTCGGCACCGTGGTCCGCAAGATCGTCAAGCTGGCCCTGCCGGACTCCGCGAAACTCCCGTCGTTGCGTGGTGTGTTCGGCGATGACGACCAGCGCGATGCCAAGCCCGCCGATCGGGTGCCCGCTGTCGCCTGAGCCCTCGCAGTAGCGTCGAACGTGACGGCACAGTCACGCTCGAGCCTCGAACGTGACTGCAGCGTCACGTTCGAGCAGCCCGCCCGAGTCCCCCGCGTAAGGCCCGAGCATCGGCTCGGACCCGGCGGGGGACAATGGGTCGCGTGGAATGGACCGGTGCACGCTATGCAGACAAGCCAACGGTGGAAGCCTCGACGTGGATCGACGCCGAACCGGCCAGAGTCTGGGGTCTGGTCTCCGATATCCAGCTGATGCCGACGCTCAGCAGTGAGCTGCAAGCCGTTCAGTGGGTCGAGGGAGCCACCGCCCCCCGGATCGGGGCCCGCTTCGTCGGGCACAACGAGCATGACGCGTTCGGGCAGTGGAGCACCACTTCGCAGATCGTCGCCTGCGACCAGCCACGCGAATTCGCCTGGGCTGTCGGTGAACCCGGCAACC
>JBEKNM010000133.1:0-9497 GCA_049522835.1 Mycobacterium sp. | reverse complement strand
TCGTCGCGGATGTGGGAACGCAAACCCGACGGTAAAGACCTCAACTTCGGTGTCGTGCGCGTTGGGGTGGGCATGACGCGTCCCGAGGTGACCTGGGGTGAGCCCCAGAACATGCCGACCGACATCGAGCTGGAGCCGGTGACAGGTAAGGCCCTTCAAGAGTTCGGGCGCTATCAAAGCGTCGTTTACAACCTGCCCAAGATGATTTCTCTGCTGGTTGAACCCTGGTATGCGCTAATCGGAAACCGCGAGCAGGTATTGGACTTGATGCGGGCCATCATCTGCCAGCTAGCGTTCTCGCACGGACCCGATCACGTGAAGATGATTGTGGTCAGTTCCGATTTGGAGCAATGGGACTGGGTGAAGTGGATTCCACACTTTGGTGATCCGCGGCGTCAGGACGCAGCTGGTAGCGCGCGGATGGTGTACAGCTCGGTGCGCGAATTCGCCGCGGAGCAAGCCGAATTGTTCGCCGGCCGTGGGTCGTTCACGCCCCGGCATGCCAGTTCGTCAGCGCAGACTCCGACACCGCACACCCTGATCGTCGCCGACGCCACAGACCCCCAATGGGAGTACGTGATCAGCGCCGAGGGTGTCGACGGGGTGACTTTCTTCGACTTGACCGGCTCGTCAATGTGGACGTCTGTCCCGGAGCGGACGTTGCAGTTCGACGATAAGGGCGTGATCGAGGCGCTGCCCCGCGACCGCGACACCTGGATGGTGATCGACGACAAGCCGTGGTTCTTCGCCCTGACCGACCACTTCGACATCGCAGAGGCAGAAGAGTTCGCGCAGAAGCTGGCGTTCTGGCGGCTCGCCGAGGCCTACGAAGAGATCGGCCAGCGGGTAGCCCACATCGGTGCCCGGGACATCCTGTCCTATTACGGGGTTGACGATCCGTCCTATATCGATTTCGACGACCTGTGGGGAAGCCGCACCGAATTCATGGGCCGGTCGCGGTTGCGGATACCGTTCGGCAATCGCTCTGATAACGGTGAGCTGCTGTTTTTGGACATGAAGTCACTCGACGAAGGCGGCGACGGGCCGCACGGAGTCATGTCGGGTACGACAGGCTCGGGTAAGTCGACGCTGGTGCGAACCGTGATCGAATCGCTGATGCTCGGCCATCCGCCGGAGGAGCTGCAGTTCGTCTTGGCGGACCTCAAGGGTGGGTCGGCGGTCAAGCCGTTCGCCGGGGTGCCGCACGTATCGCGGATCATCACCGACCTTGAAGAAGACCAGGCGCTGATGGAGCGCTTCCTTGACTCGCTGTGGGGTGAAATCGCTCGCCGCAAGGCGGTATGCGACAACACCGGTGTCGACGACGCCAAGGAGTACAACTCCGTGCGCACCAGGATGCAGGCCCGCGGCCAAGACATGGCGCCGCTGCCGATGCTGGTGGTGGTCATTGACGAGTTCTACGAGTGGTTCCGGATCATGCCGACCGCGGTCGACGTTCTGGACTCGATCGGCCGGCAAGGCCGCGCCTACTGGATCCACCTGATGATGGCGTCGCAGACCATTGAAAGCCGCGCTGAAAAGCTCATGGAGAATATGGGTTACCGCTTGGTGCTGAAAGCACGCACCGCCGGGGCGGCGCAGGCGGCTGGTGTGCCCAATGCGGTGAACCTGCCAGCGCAGGCGGGTCTGGGTTATTTCCGCAAGAGTCTCGAGGACATCATCCGGTTCCAGGCGGAGTTTCTGTGGCGGGACTACTACTCCCGCGGCGTCACCGTCGACGGCGACGAAGCGCCGACATTGGTGCACAGCATCGATTACGTTCGCCCCCAATTGTTTACCAACTCCTTTACCCCGCTCGAGGTAAGCGTGACTGGCCCGGATGTCGACATAACACCCGTGCCGTCGAATGGTGCGGTGCACGAGACGGCGGACGCCGAGGAGGAGGACGAGGAAGGGATCAGGATTCCCAAGGTCGGGACGGTGATCATTGATCAATTGCGCCAGATCCAGTTCGAGCCCTATCGGTTGTGGCAGCCGCCGCTGACCCGACCCATCGCCATCGACGAGTTGGTCAGCCGGTTCCTCGGGCGCCCGTGGAACAAGGATTACGGCACCGCCAAAGACCTCGTGTTCCCGATCGGGATCATTGACCGGCCGTTCAAGCATGACCAGCCGCCGTGGTCGGTTGACACCTCTGGGCCTGGCTCCAACGTCTTGATTCTGGGCGCCGGTGGTTCAGGTAAGACAACTACGCTGCAGACCCTTATCTGCTCGGCAGCATTGACCCACACTCCCGAGCAGGTCCAGTTCTACTGCCTGGCCTACAGCGGCACCTCGTTGACCACGGTGGGCCGTCTGCCACACGTTGGCGAAGTAGTCGGTCCCACGGATCCTTACGGCGTGCGCCGAACGGTGTCCGAACTGCTGGCGCTGGTGCGCGAGCGCAGGCGCACCTTCCTCGAGTACGGAATCGCCTCTATGGAGATGTTCCGGCGCCGCAAGTTCGGCGGCGCCCCGGGTCCCGTGCCCGATGTGTTCGGGGATGTCTACCTGGTGATCGACAACTACCGGGCACTTGCCGAGGAAAACGAGGTGCTGATCGAGCAGGTGAACGTGATCATCAACCAGGGGCCCTCGTTCGGGGTGCACGTGATTGTCACTGCCGATCGCGAATCGGAGCTGCGGCCGCCGGTGCGTAGTGGTTTCGGTTCCCGGGTCGAGTTGCGTTTGGCCGCGGTGGAAGACGCCAAGCTGGTTCGTTCCCGGTTCGCCAAAGAGGTTCCGGTCAAGCCGGGACGTGGCATGGTCGCGGTCAACTACGTCCGCCTCGACAGCGATCCCCAGGCAGGTCTACATACGTTGGTGGCCCGGCCGGCGCTGAGCGACACATCTGACAACATCTTCGAGTCCGACAGCGTGGCCGCGGCGGTCAGCCGGCTCGCGAGTGGCGAGGCCCCGCCGGTCCGCCGGTTGCCGGCCCGGTTCGGCGTGGAGCAGGTGCGCGAGCTGGCCGCCCGGGACACCCGTCAAGGCGTTGGCGTGGGCGGAATCGCCTGGGCGATATCAGAATTGGACCTGGAGCCGGTCTATCTGAACTTCGCCGAGAACGCGCACTTGATGATCACGGGTCGACGAGAATGTGGGCGTACCACGACGTTGGCGACGATCATGTCGGAAATCGGCCGGATATATGCACCTGGAGCTACCAGCGCACCGACACCACCGGCGGGGCAACCCTCCGCGCAGGTGTGGCTGGTCGACCCGCGCCGTCAGCTGCTGACCACGCTGGGCTCCGACTATGTGGAGAAGTTCGCCTACAACCTTGACGGTGTACAGGCGATGATGGGTGAGCTGGCGGAGGTCTTGGCCGGCCGTGAGCCCCCGCCTGGTCTGTCGGCGCAAGAATTGTTGTCGCGGTCGTGGTGGAGCGGCCCGGAGATCTTCTTGATCGTCGACGACATCCAGCAGCTACCGCCAGGTTTTGATTCGCCGCTGCACAAGGCTGCTGCCTGGGTGACCAGGGCCGCCGACGTCGGCTTGCATGTGCTCGTCACCCGTACGTTCGGAGGCTGGTCTTCGGCGGGCAGCGACCCGATTCTGCGGGCATTGCATCAGGCGAATGCGCCATTGCTGGTGATGGACGCCGATCCCGATGAAGGTTTCATCCGCGGCAAGATGAAGGGTGGTCCGCTGCCCCGTGGTCGAGGCCTGCTGATGGCCGAGGACACCGGTGTGTTCGTACAGGTGGCAGCGACCGAGCTACGCAAGTAGACCGCTGGCGCCGCGCTGGGGCTGACTGCGTTGACCGTTCAATCAACTACTGTCGGTCCCAGCGCAGCGGTAATGTCTTGAGCGCGAAAGTCTTAGACGGGAATTTGATGTCCGGGGTGTAGCCCGGAGGCAATTCAAAGTCCGGGATCTGCTTGAGCCATTCTGCGACGATCACGGTCAGTTCTATCCGCGCCAGATGAGAACCCAGACAGCGGTGCGGTCCGCCGCCGAATCCCCAGTGTCGGTGCACCTTGCCGTCCATGACCAGATCATTGGTGGACATCGCGTCGGTGTCATCGCGGTTGACCGCGGCCATGCACAACCGCACCGGTGTGCCTGCCGGCAGCGTCATGCCCCCGACGTTGACGATCTGGGTCGTCACCCGGGGAGCTACCGGCGCCGATGGCTCCAGTCGGACGATTTCTTCGATGAAAACCCTGATCTGCTTGGGATTATCGCGAAGCGCTTCGCGTAGCTGCGGTCTGCGCGCCAATTCGAACAGGGAGAATCCGATCGCCGCGGTCACCGTATCCAGACCCGCCAGGATCAACAGGTGGCTCATGCCCAGCAGCTCGAGATCAGTGAAGTTGCCCTCGCTCGCCATCACTTGCGACAACATGTCAGAGCCCGGGTTTTGCCGGCGCTGCGCGATGGCCTCGGCGAGGTATTCCATCAGCTTGTACCCCGCGGCCATGTCCTCCTGGGTGAGGAAAGGCTTGTCGGCGACAATAGCGTCCTTCCACGCGATCACGCGGTCAAGATCCTCGAGTGGCAGACCATAGAGGTCGAGGAACACCTGAAACGGGTACAACCTCGCGAACTCTGCCATCGCCTCGCACTCGCGCCGGTCGGCAAAGGCGGCGATCATGTCGGCGGCGTGGCGCTCCAGTACGGGCCGGGACTTACTCAGCCCGTGTGGGCTGAAGAACGGTGTCAGGATCTTGCGGTAACGGGTGTGCTCTGGCGGGTCGAATGCCAGCGGAACCACCGGTATTGGGCTTCCGGGGGGCTGAAGCGCCAATCGCGATGAGAAGACCTTGGGATTACGCAGCGCAGCGAGTACGTCCTCGCGGCGTGTCAGGTAATAGTGGCCGTTCATGAACACCACCGGCCCGGCGTCCCGCAGCGTCTTCCATCCGACACCTCGATCGGCGGCCATCGGTAACTTGGAGAATTCGAGCCGCGGTAGGTAGAACGTGCCTGGCTGGCCTTGGCCAAGAGTGCTCATGCGCTCTGATCCCCGCTTGTGTGTCTGTTTTTGTGTTTCATAGTCCCAACGCGGCCACTCAGTGTTTGGAGCTTTGTCGTCACCGACGTCTGGTGGCACACCAATATCGCATGTGCGACAAATGGGACACCAATCCGGCTAGCGGGGTACTGCGAGGGTTCCCGAGGCTTCCAGGCTGTCTAAGGGCGACCTTGGCCGGAAACGATCTTCTAGACTTTACCGACTGACGACTAAGTTCGATCCCGCTCATTCCGCAACGCCGTTCGAGGGAGGGAAGCTTGTGAGGGTTCGTCTCGAAAAGTCCAAATGCGTGGGCCATGCCCAGTGCTACGCCGTCGATCCAGACCTGTTTCCAATCGACGACTCGGGCTATTCGATCCTCGAAGAGCACGAGGTGAGGCCCGAGGATGAGCAGTTGACTCGCGACGGTGTGGCCTCCTGCCCGGAAATGGCGCTGATCATCGAAGAGGACTAGCGGCCCAACTCTGCACGCGTACTTATGATCCCAGCCGGCCGCTGAGCTGAACCGATAGGCAAACGGCAGATGAACATTTAGTTGTGGCGAACGAACACCGGCTGGCCGGGAATGAACATTGGTTGGCCTGGAATGAACAATTGGCATCTCGGTTCGGCGTGTCCGGTATGACCAATTAGTGTCATTCGCGAGCGGCAGTTCACCCAGAAAGCGAGCTGTCGCTCGGTTGCTGACAGCGGGGTAATCGAGGCAGACTATGTATGGCGTTCGTGACCAGAAGTCCGGGAATCCTGGTGGTGGAGCACCTATCCGTGCACAGCGAACGGGTGCGCCATCGGGTCTCGGCTAACCCGCCGACTGGGTTTGCTCGGCGAGACATCCGAGTCGGTCGGTGACTGCGCAGTGACATCGATGGGTCAACGGCGCCCAGAGGTAGCAAATGTTGACGACGTCTTGACTACGGCCACCATAGTTTTTACGTGACAGCCGAGATTGCCACCGCGATCACGGCCAACACTGAGGAGGACACGGTGTTGAACTTCGGGGCGTTGCCGCCCGAGATCAATTCCGCTCGCATCTATTCGGGTCCGGGATCGGAGCCGATGATGGTCGCCGCGGCGGCCTGGGATGAGCTGGCGGCGGAATTGGACACGACGGCTTCCAACTACGGTTCGGTGATCGATGAGCTGACCAGCGGGCCCTGGGTGGGGCCCACGTCGGCGTCGATGGTGTCCGCGGTCATGCCATACGTGACCTGGCTCGGTGCGGTGACAAGCCAGGCTGAGCAGACCGCCGGCCAGGCCCGGGCGGCCGCAGCCGCCTTTGAGACCGCGTTTGCGATGACGGTTCCGCCGCCGGTGATCGCGGCCAATCGGGTGTTGTTGATGACACTGGTCGCGACCAATTTCTTCGGGCAGAACACCCCGGCGATCGCGGCGACCGAAGCCCAGTACATGGAAATGTGGGCCCAAGACGCAGCGGCCATGTACAGCTATGCCGGGTCGTCAGCGCTCGCCTCGGAGTTGACCGTGTTCACGTCACCGCCGAACACCGCCGCGCCGGACGCGGAGTCCGAACAGTTCGCTGCGGTTCAACAGGCCAGCTCCACGCCGGCCGGCAATTCGGCACAGACCGCAGCGTCCGCGATCTCGCAGGCGACCCCCGCCGCCGTGGTGCCGCAAAACCTGCAGCAACTCGGGGCGGCGATTTACGCGGAAATTCCATGGGCGGGGATCGAGACGCAACTACAAAATTTGGCGGTGAATGGAATATTGCCGACCCCAACCAACAACTGGTTACAGCTTGCACCCGGTGACTACACCGCAATCATCAAGCAGACCCTGCAGGCCTATTTCGGCGTCGGTGTTGGAAGCTTTGGTTTCCAGATGGGACAGCAGCTGACCTTCGGCTTGGGAACAACGGCCGGCGCTTCGGGCGCCTGGTACGCGACGCCGCAATATGCCGGCCTGCACCTGGGCGCCCTGGGCGGCCTGGGTGCCAATACCGCCGGATCGGTGTCGGCGAATCTGGGCTCGTCCGCCCAGGTCGGGGGATTGTCGGTACCGGCGGGTTGGGCCTCCTCGAGCGGCGGGCTAGAGGCATCGGCCACCCGCGCGGTGGAGGTCAATGCTTTGGCCGCCGCAAGGCCCGACGGATTCGGAGGAGCCGGAGGAGCCGGAGAGAACGGCTTGCTTCGGGGAATGCCGATGGCCGGCGCTGGGGCTGGGCGGCGCGGCGCCGTCGCCACCGCCTTTACCAACAAGTACGGATTCAAGCGAAGCGTGCTCGTCCGCCCGCCGTCCGCCGGCTAACAGGAGGCTGCCGAATGATCTTCCAGTCGAGGCCGCATCTGCCCAGCACTGCGCCGAAAAGGATGACGGGCCGTGCTCGCGACGGTCACGCGCAACCACGAGTTCGGCTTTCTGTCCGGCAGGTGAATATCAGTTGTCCACCGATGAACAGTCGCCGCTAGGGAGGCCGCCAAGCCCATGATCCATTTAGGCTCACTTCCGGGCTCTGTCTGAAGTGAGCTGCAGCATCAAGCTATTTGCTGAAAGTCATCGAGCCTGAGGGTTTAGGAGGAATTCAGATGTCGTTTTTGACTACGCAACCAGAAGCCTTGGCGGCAGCGGCGGGCACCTTGTCAGGGATTGGCTCGACGTTGAGCGCCACGAATGCCGCGGCGGCGGCGCCCACCACCGGGGTGGTGCCTGCGGCCGCGGATGAAGTATCGGCGTTGACCGCGGCGCAGTTCGCCGCACATGCCCAGATGTATCAGGCCATCAGCGCACAGGCTACGGCCGTTCACGAATTGTTCGTCAACACCTTGAGCATGAGCTCAGGGTCCTATGCGATCACCGAGGCCGCCAACGCGGCCGCGGCCGGTTAGGGGGTCAGGATATGTCAATCGATTTTAGTGCCATACCACCGGAGGTCACCTCCGCGCTCCTGTATGCCGGTCCGGGGTCGACGTCGCTGACGACTGCGGCCTCGGCCTGGAATGCGTTGGCCGCTGAACTGAATTCTACTGCCGTGGGCTATGACAACGTGGTCACTCAGCTGGCCAGCGAGGAGTGGCTGGGGCCGGCCTCATCATCGATGGCCGCGGCAGTGCAGCCGTATGTGGCCTGGATGAATACCACTTCGGCCGCGGCCGAGCACGCGGCCACCCTCGCCCAAGCGGCGGCGGGGGCTTTCGAGACCGCGTTTGCCTCGGTGGTGCCTCCGCCGTTGATCGCGGCCAACCGTGCCACGCTGGCACAGGCGGTGACGAACAATGTGTTTGGCCAAAACAACCAGATCATTGCGCAGTTGGAAGCCCAATACGGCGAGTTTTGGGCCCAAGACTCCTCGGCAATGTTCAGCTACGCAGGTCAGTCTGCGGCAGCGGCCAAGGTGACGCAGTTCACCACCGCACCCGCGATTGCCAATCCGGCCGCCAGCGCCACCCAGGCCGCCGCGGCCGCGACCACCCCGGCCGCCTCGATCCAGCAACAACTAAGCCTGTTTCTCACCCAAATCCAAGGCAGCCTGAATAACATCGCAACCCCCTTCTTCGGGCCGAACGCTACGATCAACTCAGGGCTGACCGAAGTCTGGTTCCTCCTCAGCGGGACGACCACGCTGCCCTCAAGCCTCGGGGCCTTCTTCAGCGCCTACGCCAACTACGCGAGCTTCTTCTACAACACTGAAGGTCTGCCGTACTTCAGCGTCGGTATGGGCAACTTCGGCACCCAGATCGCCAAGAGTACCGGGGGGATCGTAGCGCCTGCGGCTGCGGCTGCGGCTGTCCCGAAGGGCCTGCCCGGCCTGGGCGGAATGCTCGGTGGTGGCGCCGGCGGCGCCGCGCACGTGGCAGGGTCGCTGGGCGGCGCGGGGTCGGTCGGCAAGTTGTCGGTGCCGGTCGCATGGAATGGGGCGACCGCGCCGGTAAGCCATGCGGCCGTGCCGGTCAGCACCGTCAGCGCGGCCCCAGAGGCGGGCGCCGCGCCCGGAAACCTGCTCGGCGGCATGCCACTGGCCGGAGCGGGCGCCGGCGGGCACGGCAGCGGGCCCCGATACGGTTTCAAGCCCACCATCATGGCCCGCCCACCTGCGGCCGGATAAGCATCCGACAAAGCACCGCGCCGACGGCGGCAAAGTAGTCGCCGTCGGCGCGAGTTCTTTCCCGCTCCCCAGTGGGAACACCTTCAGGGCCGGGGCGGACATGCTAGGTGAGCATTGACGTCCTCCCCGCAGTGAAACTGCGGGGATTCCCTGTGCCGGCCAGCTGTCTCGTTGCTCATGCGGCTAACGCCGTGGGCTGGTTGGTAGTGGAAGTTCGCGCCGACCGGCTCTGTCGCATCGCGGCTTTGGCTTGACGCCGGGCTTTGATACGCGCCACTGACCTCCGCGATTGCGGGTGTCTGCGGCCTCGCCGGTTAGGTACTGCTGCGGCTGGACCTCGGCGCCCATCAACGTCGTGACGGTGCAGCCAGCCATGGTTGGCTGCCTGCAGGTCCAGCCGGTCGCAACCATCAGCCCCCGGGTGTACGTGCAGTCCCAGGTAGGCCGAAAACAGGT
>JBEKNM010000132.1:0-9513 GCA_049522835.1 Mycobacterium sp. | reverse complement strand
CCGAGATTCTCGAGCTCGCCGCCGCGACGTATCCCGAGTGATCGACGGGTGGCCTGAGTGCGCTCCCGATTAAGCTGAGCGCGTGCCCGCCAACGTGGAGATTCGGCGCGCGGCCGACCGTGCCGTCACCTGCACATCCTGGCTGAAGTCCCGACACTCCTTCTCGTTCGGCGACCACTACGACCCGGGCAACACCCATCACGGGCTGCTGCTGGTGAACAATGACGATTCCGTCGAGCCTGCAAGCGGATTCGACACCCACCCGCACCGGGACATGGAGATCGTCACCTGGGTACTGCAGGGCGAACTGACGCACCAGGATTCCACGGGTAATCGTGGCGTGGTCTACCCCGGACTGGCCCAACGGATGTCGGCGGGCAGCGGAATCCTGCATTCGGAGAAGAACGATTCGTTAACCGAACCAGTACATTTCGTGCAAATGTGGGTGCTCCCCGACGAGACCGCCATCACCCCGAGCTATCAACAGCACGAGATTGACGACACACTGCTGAGCGGCAACCTGGTGACCATCGCCTCGGGTATACCCGGGCATGACGCGGCCATCACCCTGCACAACCACAGTGCCGCGTTGCACGGCACGAGGTTGAACCCCGGTGACGCGGTCACCTTGCCGCCGGCGCCCTACCTGCATCTATTCGTCCCGCGCGGCCGGATCACCCTGGAAAGCATCGGTGAGCTCGACCAAGGTGACGCGGTCCGATTCGCCGACGCCGACGGCCGGCGGGTGACGGCGGACCACCCATCGGAAGTCCTGATCTGGGAGATGCACGCCGAGCTGGGCGGCTAGGACCGCATAGAGTTGGCACGACAGACAGGAGCCGGCATGTCTAAAGCGCAGCCGCGGCACGCGGCGCCGAACCCTAAGCATGACGTACGAGCGCTGCGGACCGTGCAGTTCTGGACGTTGCCCGTCGTCGTCACGTTGGCCCTGATGTCGGCGCTGTGCGCACTGTACCTGGGCGGCATCTTGAATCCCGCGACCAACCTGCGACATTTCCCGATCGCCGTGGTGAACGAGGATGCAGGGACCGCGGGCGCAAAAATTGTCGACGGCCTGGTCTCCGCGTTGGACAAGAACAAGTTCGACGTCCGGGTGGTTTCCCACGACGAGGCCAAGCAGCTGCTGGACAGGGCCCAGGTGTACGGCGAGGTGGTGATTCCGCCGACCTTCTCGTCGAATCTGCGCGAATTCGGTGCAAGCGCGGTCACAGCCGACCATGCGGACCGGCCCTCAATCACGATCTCCACGAACCAGCGAGCCGGCACGTTGGGCTCTAGTATCGCCGGGCTGACCCTCAACCAGGCCATGGCCGTCGCTAATACCAAAGTGGGCCAGTATCTTTCGACAGAGGTCGCTGCTCAGACCGGTGGGGCAGCGTTGACCGGGGCGTCGCAGTTGGGGCTGGCCAATCCGATCGATATCAAGTCGACCGTATACAACCCGCTACCTAACGGCACCGGCAACGGCCTGTCTGCGTTTTACTACGCGCTGTTGCTGTTGCTGGCCGGCTTTACCGGCAGCATCGTGGTCAGCACACTGGTGGACTCATTGCTCGGTTATGTACCGGCCGAATGGGGCCCGGTGTATCGCTTCGCCACGCAGGCCAATATCTCGCGCTTCCGCACATTGCTGATCAAGTGGGGATTGATGGTGGTGTTGGCGTTGCTGACGTCGGCGGTCTACATGGCAATCGCCCACGGGCTCGGCATGCCCATTGCGCTCGGCTGGCAGTTATGGGCGTACGGGGTATTCGCGATCATCGCGGTGGGTGTCACGTCCAGCTCGCTGATCGCGGTGCTGGGCTCGATGGGATTGCTGTTCAGCATGTTGGTTTTCGTGATCCTCGGCCTGCCGTCGGCGGGTGCCACGGTCCCGCTCGAGGCGGTACCACCGATCTTTCGCTGGCTGGCCGAATTCGAACCGATGCATCAGGTGTTCCTGGGCGTGCGGTCGCTGCTCTATCTCAACGGTGACCGGGAGGCCGGTTTATCCCAGGCGTTGTTGATGACGTCGATCGGACTGGTCATTGGCTTGTTGGTGGGCGGCATTATCACGAAGATCTACGACCGCAGCGGATTCCACCGGATACCGGGGGCCGTCGAGATTGCGATCGCCGGGGCACACCAATCGCAACATCAAGCACGCGCAGCCAAGCAGGCAGGTTCGACCGAGTCGCAGCCCGAAAGTCCAAGCGAGCAAACGTAATTCCGGCGCCACCCAAGCGTCATTCGTTTGTGACTAAAGTTGACAGTGTGACTGGTGTGACTGATGATGTTTGGGTTGCATTCACATCAGGGCCGGAAGGGCTACAGTGCTGACACCAAGTGCCGGCTTGCGCCGCCTGGCGGCCTGGTTCTCTGCCGTGGTTGTGTGTGCGACTCTGGCGATCACCACGGGACAACCTGTCGCTCACGCCGCTGACGGGCGCGAGATGCTCGAGAGCGCCATCAGCACCACCAAGGGCTCATACCTGGTCTACAACTTCGGCGCCGGCCACCCCGCGCCGATGCTCAACGGGGCCGGCGGCTGGTATGAGGGGGACAACGGCGGCCATCTGATGATCATCAAAAATGCGGCGGGGCGTCTTTCGCCGCGTCTACTGGTGGACAGTCACCAAGGTGATCAGGCGCGCTGCGAGCGCAATCCCGGGGCGCGCACCAGCGAGGGACTGTTGCAGGCATCTGAGCTCTACCAGCCGCTGCAGGCGTGGCAGCGAATGGGGGAACCGACAATCGCGATCAACGCCAACTTCTTCGACGTACGCCCGCAGAAGGCCGGCTCGTGGCGGACCACGGGCTGCAGTTCTCCGCTTGGCGCGTTTGTGGACAACACCCATGGCCAGGGCCGCGCCAACCAGGCGGTCACCGGCACCACGGCCTACCCCGGCAAGCAAGGCCTTTCGGGTGGAGGCGACAGCTGGTCTTCGCTGACGACGATGATTCTCCCGTCCGGCGGTGCGCCCTATGTGGTGTGGCCCAGGAGCAAGAGCGACTACGACGCCGCGACTCCGGTGGTCCAGGACCTGCTCAACAAGAACGAGAGGTTCGTCGCGGTATCCGGGATCGGGCTGCTTGCCCCCGGCAACACCGGCCAGCTCCACGACGGCGGTCCAAGCGCGGCGCGAACGGCCATCGCCTACGCCAAGCAGAAGGACGAGATGTACATCTTCGAGGGCGGCAACTACACCCCGGACAACATGCAGGACCTATTCCGCGGCCTGGGCAGCGATACGGCGGTCCTGCTCGATGGTGGCGGTTCGTCGGCGATTGTGCTGCGCCGCGACACCGGGGGTATGTGGGCCGGTGCCGGATCTCCAAGGGGATCATGCGACACCCGGCAAGTGCTGTGCGACTCACATGAGCGGGCGCTGCCCAGCTGGCTGGCCTTCAACTAGCCGTCAACTAGTAAGAGCCGCAGGGTTTTTGCTATCGGCCGGCCCGAAACGGAAGATCAGCAGACTCAGCGTAACCACGGCCGCTGCGAGTGCCAACACCGGGGCCACGACGAATCGCGACATCGTCGCGCCGACGATGGCACCGCCGCACATTGTGAGAACAACGCTGAACCGCAGCTTTTCGCGGGCGCCGGTTCCACCGGCCAGTCGGCTGTCCACGCCGAGGCCGACGATGGTCGACGTCAACACTGTGGTGGTGAGCTCCGGGATCCCGAACTGGCGAGCAGTGGAATGCTGCAGACCGAACGCCAATGCGAGGCCACCGATCAGGATGAGCTTGGTGTTGTCGTGATAGCAAAGCACACCCGTGCCGGCCAGGATCGACAACATCACCAACGCCGCGATCTCTAACCCCAGCGCCGTGGTGAGCCACCGCCGCGTCCGCTCTCCGAACTGGCGCATCAATCTGCCGCCGAGGATGGTGGCACAAACGAAGGTAGGCAGCGCCACCGCGACAGCGGTCAGGTCGATGTTGGTCTTCGGGGCAAGCCAGAAGCCGAGGAAGATCACATTGCCGGTCATGTTGGCGACGAAAACCTGGCCGAGCTCCAGGACGCTGATCGCGTCGGCCAACCCGGTGGCAAAAGTCAGCAACAACAACGCGGTGATCAAAAAGCGCTCGGATACCGGCGAAGTAACGGCCATGGGGTGCAGTGCCTTCCGGAGCGGCCTCGGGGTTCGTCTCCGCCTGATCTCGCTACGAATGCGGTGTGAAGTCCAGCGAGGTAACGGTCGTCATCCTGGTCACCAGCCAGCGGCCGTTCGTACGCTTCATGAACAGCCGGTAGGAGAGGTATTTCAGCGACGGGACATTCTTGGTCAGTGGGGTGGTGGACGTGGTGTTGGTGTACACCATGACGACAGCGTTCGGATCATCCAGCGACTCGACGGCTGCACCGGTGACCTCGGTGCTGTTGGTGATTTTGGCCTGTTTGTTGGGGGCCACGATCGCGTCCACGAATTTGCGGTACTGGGCTCCGAAATCGCCGCTGAGGTAGGTCGCCGCGCGATCAGCGAGGCTGTCCATGTTGTCCGGTGTGTAGGTCCACAATGTGGTGATCGCGTTGGCTGCGGAGCGCGCCACATTCAATTTGGTTGCGGCGGTGGCGCGATCAGCCAGGTATGGCTGCAGGGACGCGCCCGCGAAGGCCGCAGATCCGACAAATAGCAGAGCTGCTACTGCGACCACGATGGCGAACCGCCTACCTGCCGGTCGTCTGGCGCGGGCGTCACCGTCTTCGCCGGGCGTCGTGGCCTCAGCGGCTTCGACGTCGACCTCAGCGTCGTCGTCTGCCTGTTCTGCTGCCGCACCGTCGATCTCGCCGGGAGCAACTTCGTCAGATTCTGTGGTCGCTGAGGCCGCGTCGGCGGTCAGATCACCTGCAGCAGGTTGCTGATCTTCCACTGATTCCCTTCCTGCGTAACGGTTGCCGTCCAACGATTCGTGTTTTCGAATACCTGTTTTTCATCCGACGACTTCGAAGTGACATCGGTAGCCACCATCACATTGGCGCTGCCATCCTCGTTCCACCGTTCCACGCCGGCGCTGAGGACGGTGCCAGTGGCCGGTTCGGCTCGGGCGACCTGCAGGAGGATCTCGTTCGCCTTATCGTGGTACTGCTTGGCAAAGTCGCCGGTCGCTTGGGCCAATACCCGCGCTATGTAGTCGTTGGCGTGATAGGGGTCAATGGAGGTGAACTCTGCCATGAACCCTGTCACGTAGTTGAGCACCTCGCGGTCCTTCGACGCCGCGCGCTCCCGGGATTGATGTGAGACGAGCATCAGAGTGCATATCGTGATCGCCGCGGCCATCAGCAACCCGGCAACCGCGGTAGCGATCGGTAGCCCCCATGCTCGGCGGGCCCGGACAGGTTGCGCGACGAGCAGTGGTCCCTCGCCAGGTTGAAACTTACGACGGGGACTCATTTTCCGTTCCCGGGCGGCTTGGGCTTGGTCAGGACGATGAGATCGTCAACGCGCCAATGGTTGTCACCGTCTTCGACGAAACTCACCCGAACGGTCGCGCTGATGTAGCGTTCGCCGGGCGCCGCACCGCGCCGACCCTGCATGAACAACAGCATCGTCGCCCGATCCGGCGTCGCCGATTGGATCGAGCTGTCAGTCACCCAGTACTCGTTGATGACCGGGTTCCCCTTCTGCACCACGTCCTGCTGGGCTTTCAACTGGCCCCGATATTTGTCGGTAGCCAGCGACTGGGCTCGCGCGAAATCGTCACGCAAAGATTTAGGGTCGTACGTCAGCATCTGTGCGACGATCTTCGGCCCCTGCGTCGCAATCTGTGCGCGAGTTTGATCGGTCGTCCGATCACGGGAGTACACAACGGCATAGCTCACGCCAACACCTAACAGGCACAATCCCGCCGCAGTCAGCACCGCCGCCGCGGTCCACCGCCGTATGTTGGGCGGCCGCCCGTCCGGTTCGACGCAGCGCACTTCAGTGCGCATAAGTATGTCGGCGAAAGTGCGGTGCCGTGGATCCCAGAGTGGCCACAGCCATCCCACCATTACCGACGCGGTGTCAAGAAGGTGCGCCAGGTCCCTGAGCAGCAGCCCCCACGCCCCTGGGGTTGCGCCATCTCGCCGTAGCACCGCGATTCCAAAAAGCGCGCGTCCCAAACTCCAACCGAGGATGGTCGGCAGCAGCAGCCGGTTGACCAAGATCAGGAGGATGGCGACCCCGATCACGGAAATGCACAACCACCACCACACGCCGCGCGCCGGCACGGTCAACGAGACCAGTGCCATCGTGATGACCACCGCCGTTCCCGGCAGGACGTCAACGGCGAACGCGCCGACGCGAATATGCCATGGCGCCAAGCTATTCTGCGATGACTTCTGGATGACCGGGGTGGTCTGAATCTCCTCGACCACCACCGTCACTTGGTCACCTGGTCGAGTTTGGAAATCCTGTATTGGCCTTCGGCGAGTGCCATTTTCACCCGCAGGCGGTAGCCGGTTTCGTTTTGCGCCTGATCGCCGGATACCTTGACGCGCATTGCGACGAGCACGTCGACCGTGCCGTCGTTGTTGTTGCGCTCGACCGCTCCCCGCACATCAGACACCTGAACGTGTACGTTCGCAGCCTGATAAGCCTGAACGAGCATGCTGGAGTACAGGACAGCTTGGCTGCGGTAAGCATCTGTGCCACAGTCGATGATCTTCTGTTCAGTGGCGACCATCGCGTTGGTGTCTGGCGCCTGCGTCGCCGCAACACAATCAATCGCCACCCTGAGCGCCGCCGCGTCATTGCGCGCAGTGGCTTGGCTCTCCTGGTGGTAGCGCAGGACAAAGTAACCGCCGGCCCCGATGCCGCCGGCGATCAACAGCAGCGCCGCAGCGATACCGACCAGCCACCCGCGACCCAGGCGCGACGGACCACGCTCGACGGCCGTCTCGGATGCCTCGGTTCCGACCTCGGATTCTGGCGAATCCTCGGCCCTCGCCTCGGTACTGGCCTGCTCGGTTCCGACCTCGGATTCTGGCGAATCCTCGGCCCTCGCCTCGGTGCGCAACGAATCGTCCGCGTCGGTGGGGTTCAGCCGGCTGGCGCCAGCATCTCCTTCCATCCGTCGTCTCCTGTTTTGGTCGAGTTTTCGACGGAGTATTTGACTCCGTCTGGCCCCACCAGTTCACCGCTCTGGGGACTGTACACCGCCGTGGGAGGCCCGCTCGGAGTGTAGACGCACGGGTTGGGCTGCTGGCCGTTGCACTGCACGGTACCGGATCCGGGCCGAGACAAAGGATCGCTGGTCGGCGGGGGCGTTCCGGCCACCCGGTCGGCGGGTGCCGGGTTCAGGCCGTTGTCAACCGACGGCGCCGGGATCACCATGCCCGGCCGCACCGACTGATCGCAGCGCGCTGAAGGCGCCGGGCAGGTCAGCAGCTGGTTCGGGTCGCCGAACCAGGGGTTGGTTCCCGCCGGAACGTACGGTTTGGGGTCGCGGCACTCCCGTGGCGAGGCCGCCCGCTTGCCCGGGACATCGACACACGGAATGTTGCGCGATCCGCGCACGCTGTTGGCCGGCGTGTCCATCGGGATCTTGCAGTAGGTGCCGGTCGGCAATGGCTGCAAACTGGTGTCCGCCGGGGACCGCCACTCCGACGCCGGAATAAAGCCGGTCAAACACGGCGGCGGCTGGTTGATCGACAACGCCAAGTCGAGTGCGGCCTGGTTCGGGAATGGCGCGGACACTGTCTGCCCGATCGAAGTACCCTGCGGCAGGAACACCAGCACTTGCTCCACACCGGCGTGGTACCGCTTGAGCAGGTCGAACACGATCTCGAGATTCGCCAGCACCTGAGGCAGCGAATCCCGGACGTCGCTGAATAAAGCGTTGACCTGATCGGCGGTCGGCGCCGCTTGGGTCAGAACGCTTCTCAGATTCTGGTCCCGTTGCGCGGCTTGCGCGGCCAAGTTGTTCAAGTTGCGCGCCCAGCGCTCGATCGCACTGCCCGAATCGACTTGGCTGTCCAGAACCGGTCCAGAGTTCTGGATGATGTCGTTGACGTTGGTGATGTTGGTCTTGAAATCGCCGACGATGGCCTGGGTGGAGTCGACCAGACGTTGCAGGGCTGGCCCCAGCCCGCCGACAGATTGCGCTGTCTCGTCGAGCAGCGTGCCGATCTTGTCCTTGGGCAACGCCTCAAGTCCTCGGTTAGCGGTGTCGAGCGCCGGCCCGATCTCGCTGGGCACCGTGCCCTTGGTGATGGTTTGTCCGGGCGATAAGAACTTGCCGGGGTTCCCGGTCGGCACCAAGTCCAGATACTGCTCACCGACCGCGGACACCGAGTGCACGTTCGCCGACACATCGATCGGGATTTTGTAGTGACTGTCGAGACTCATCGTCGCCTCGGCGCCCTGTTCGGTCGGCTCGACGTCGGTGACCTTGCCGATAGTGACGCCGCGATAGGTCACATTCGCCGTTGGATACAGGCCGCCCGATGCGGGCAGCTCAGCCTTAAGCGTGTACTGACCGATACCCACCAGGGTTGGAATCTGCAGGTAGTACACGCCCAGTACCAGCAGCGAGACCACCGTCAAGATCCCGAACAGGATCAGTTGGCGTCTGATGAAGGGAGTCAGCATTGGCTGGTGTCCGCCCTTTCCACCAGCGGTCCGCCCGGCGCGTCATTCGGGTTCGGCGTGTAGCGGACGTCGGGGATCATCGTCTCGGGATCGCGCCCAAACGACTGCTCGAGCGCGCGTAGAGCTCCGGAGAATCCGGTGCCAGTGAGGAACGCGTTGTCGATGGAGCTGTAGGTCACATCCAGCGTCAGCGATAGGTTCTGGTAGTCGCCGCGAATTATCTTCGGAATGGTCTCTATGTCGTACGGCTGGGTGAAGATCAACTTCAGCGCGCCGATCAGATACGGTGACGCGCGGCCGAGTTCCTTCAACGGGCATTGCAGCGACTGCAGGTCGGTGTGCAGGGGCCCGCGTGCTTCCGACAAGTACTGGTCGGCAGCCTGGCTGAGCCGTCCCACCGAATCGACGGCGTTGATGAGCAGGTTTTTGGTGTCGGCGAAATGTTTGATCAGCGGCGGGATGTCGGTCAGCACCCGGTCGATGACGTCGTTGCGTTGACCGACGTAGGCCAGCAGCCGGTTGGTGGAGTCAATCGCGTGGGTGATGTCATCGCGTTGCTGGTTGAGCTGGTCGGTGAAGGTGTCCAGCTTGCCGAGGAATGCCCGGATCTGCTCGCCGCGCCCCTTGAAGATGTAGTAGACCTCGTTTTGCAGCGCTTCCAGGTTCGGGATGCCGCCACCACGCAAGATCATCGAGAGGCTGGCCAGTGTCTGCTCGGTAGTCGGATAAACAGACGAATTCTTCAGCGGGATGGTGTCGCCGTCCTTCAGCCGCTCCGGCGACGGGTTCGGCGGTGCGAGCAGTTCCACGTGCTGGGAGCCCAGCAGAGAAGTCTGGCCGACCTTGGCGAGGGCGTTCTTCGGTAGCTTGACGTTCTTGGACACGCCCAGCGTGAGGGTGGCTATCCAGTTCTTCAGGTTGATGGCCTTGA
>JBEKNM010000131.1:0-9527 GCA_049522835.1 Mycobacterium sp. | reverse complement strand
CTTGCGGCGGGCATCGACACCGTGGTACCGCCCTTGAAGTCGATCCCGAAAGTGAAGCCCCGCAGGATGATGCTCAGGATCGCCACCGCGACGATCGCACCGCTGATGCCGAACCACATCCGGCGACGTCCCACTACCTCGAACGCACCGGTGCCGGTGTAGAGGCGCGAGATGAAGCTGTGGCGCGGCGTGTCGGAAGTCAGCTCGACAGCACCTGTGCTCACCTCGGTGAGTTCAGTAGCATCCGTGCCAAAATCACCGGCTTTGTCGTTCGTGGTCACGTTCTCCGCGTCAGCGCCGGTCTTGCCGTCGGAGGCCTCAGAAACCATAAGCGCTATCCCCGTCCCGTCTGCACGTGCGACGAAGCCCGGCGTTCACGGGCGACCTGCTGAACAGCCCCCAGGCCGTTGAACGCCGGCTTTGCCAGCGTCGGATTCTTGGAGGCCAGGTACAGGAGCGGCCAAGTCACCAAGAACACCACCACGAGGTCGATGATCGTGGTGAGGCCCAGGGTGAAGGCGAATCCCTTGACCTGGCCGATCGCCAGGAAATACAGCACCGCGGCGGCCAGGAAGGTGACGGCGTCGCCCGACACGATCGTCTTGCGGGCCCGCACCCAACCGCGTGGCACCGCCGACCGGAACGAACGGCCTTCGCGGATCTCGTCTTTGATGCGTTCGAAGAACACCACGAACGAGTCAGCCGTGGTACCGATACCGATGATCAGACCTGCGATACCCGCCAGGTCCAGTGTGTAGTTGATATATCGGCCCAGGAGCACGAGGATCGCGAACACCGTTGCACCGGAAGCGGTTAGCGACAGCGCGATGAGCAGTCCCAGTGCCCGGTAATAGAGCAGCGAATAGATCAGCACCAGGACCAAACCGATCGCGCCCGCGATCAGGCCCGCCTTCAGCGACGTCAATCCCAGTGTCGCCGAAACGGTTTGGGCTTCTGACGATTCGAAGGACAGCGGCAGCGACCCGTATTTCAGGACGTTGGCCAGTTGGCGCGCGGTCGATGCGGTGAACGGCGGGTCGCCACCGGTGATCTGGGTCCGGCCGCCGGGGATCGCTTCTTGGATCATCGGGGCGCTGACTACCTGCGAGTCCAGGGTGAACGCGGTCTGGGTACCGATATGGGCGGCGGTGAAGTCAGCCCAGGTATTTGCCGCCGCGGACTTGAATTGCAGATCGACGACGTAGCCGATGCCGCGCTGGTTCATGCCCGACGTGGCGTCCTGGATCTGGTCGCCACTGATGATCGACGGCGCCAGCAGATAGGCGGTCTTATGGTCGGTCGAGCAGCTCACCAGCGGCAGCGTCGGGTCGTCGTTGCCGGCCAGAATGTCGTCTTTGTCACAGCGGGTGGCCTCGAACTGCAAGGCAACCATCTCGATGTACTGGCTGGTGTTCTGCCGCCACTTCTTCTCCTGCGCGATGCGCTCGGCGAGATCCTTGCGCGAGTCCGGGGGCGCAGGCTGATCAGCCGGCGGCGCGTCCCCCGCCGGCGCCCTGGATGCGGGCGCCCCGGGCGCGGGAGGCGCGGGGCCTGGCGCCGGGCCGGGAGGTGGCGTGGGTATCGGGGTGGGTTCCTGCGGGTAGGGCCGCGGTTGCGCCCCCGGTTGGCCGGGGGACGCAGGTTGGGCCGGCGGCGCGACGGCGCCCGGTTGGCCGGCCGGCGCCGGTCCGCCAGGCGCCGGTCCGCCCGGCGCCGGTCCGCCCGCGCCGGGAGGAGCCCCTGGCGGCGTCCCGGCCGGTTGGTGGGGCGCGGGTTTGGCTTCAGCACTCTGCGCCGGCATCGAGTTGAGCACCGGCCGGATGAAGAGCCGCGCGGTCTGTCCCAGATTGCGGGCCTCGCTGCCGTCGCTTCCGGGCACCGTGATGACCAAATTGTCGCCGTCGACGACGACTTCCGAGCCGGAGACACCAAGCCCGTTGACCCGCGCGCTGATGATCTGCTGCGCCTGTGACAAGGCGTCCCGGCTTGGCCGCGAGCCGTCCGGGGTGCGCGCGGTCAACGTGACACGGGTGCCGCCCTGAAGATCGATGCCAAGCTTGGTAGCGGCTCGCTTGTCCCCGGTCAGAAAGACCAGTAGATAGAGACTGACGAGCATCAACAGGAAAACCGACAGATAGCGGGCAGGGTGCACCGGCGCCGAAGACGATGCCACGTTCCTTGTATCTCCTTGAGATCAGTTCTTTACCCTCGACAGAGCCTCCAGAAGAGACTACGTGCCGCGTTCACAAGCCCGACGCGGCACGCGGCGCGGATCAGTTCCGGTCAGGAATCTTTGGTCGCCCGGCTCGCGTCGTCCACGTCCGCGGGGTTTCCCGGGCCCTCGTGCTCGTCCAGATCTTCGTGTTCGTCCAGATCTTCGTGTTCGTCGAGATCTTCGTCTTCGTCCGAATCTTCGGGCTCGTCGGGCAAGATCTGGTCACGGATTGCCAGCTTCATCCACGTGGTCACCACGCCGGGTGCGATCTCGAGGTCAACGGTGTCGTCGGCGATGGCGACCACGGTGGCTTGCATGCCGGAAGTGGTGTGCACCCGATCACCCGGCTGCAGCGACTCGTGCAGGTCGATCGTGGCCTGCACCGCGCGGCGCTGACGGCGCGACGCGAAGTACATGAAGCCGCCCATGATGAGCAGGAACGGCAAGAATAAGACCAAACTCTCCATCGACGCGCCTGTCTTTCATATCGGTATTGCCCAGCATTCCGGGTCTGCGCCAGGCTGACCCGAAGGTCGGGCACCTCGCAACAGTCCAGTGTGCCATCAGCGCAGGTCGCAACCGACCGGCACCTTCCGAAGGGCTTAATCCGACCAAGAAGCCGACCAAGCACCCAACCACAGCCGACGAGCCGCCGGCCCCGGCGAACAGTACGCTTTATCTGCGACGTGACGGCGCGCCGCGCTAAGGAGGGGATGTGGTGGCCAGCCTCGAGCAGAGTCGCCAGCTGGTCACAGAAGTCCCCGGTCCCGCGTCGCTGGAACTGAACAAACGCCGGGCCGCGGCGGTGCCCCGGGGCGTGGGCATCACCATGCCGGTGTTCGTGGCGCGGGCCGGCGGCGGCATCGTCGAGGACGTCGACGGGAATCGGCTCATCGACCTGGGTTCGGGCATCGCCGTGACAACCATCGGCAACTCCTCCCCCCGCGTCGTGGACGCGGTACGGGCGCAGGTCGCCGACTTCACCCACACCTGCTTCATGGTGACCCCGTACGAGGAATACGTCGCCGTCGCCGAAGAGCTCAATCGGATCACCCCGGGTTCGAGCGAGAAGCGCTCGGTGCTGTTCAACTCCGGCTCCGAGGCGGTCGAGAACGCCATCAAGGTCGCCCGGTCCTACACCCACAAGCCCGCCGTGATGGCGTTCGACCATGCCTACCACGGCCGCACCAACATGGCGATGGCGCTGACCGCCAAGTCCATGCCCTACAAGAGCGGCTTCGGTCCGTTCGCGCCCGAGATCTACCGGGCGCCAATGTCCTACCCATATCGGGACGGCCTGCTCGACAAGGAGCTGGCCACCGACGGTGAACTCGCCGCCGCGCGCGCCATCAGCGTCTTCGAGAAGCAAGTCGGCGCCGAAAATCTGGCGGCCGTCATCATCGAGCCCATTCAGGGCGAAGGCGGCTTCATCGTTCCGGCCGAGGGGTTCCTGCCGGCGCTGCTCGATTGGTGCCATAAGAACAACGTTGTGTTCATCGCCGACGAGGTGCAGTCCGGGTTTGCCCGGACCGGAGCGATGTTCGCCTGCGAGCACGAGGGCATCGAGCCCGACCTGATCTGCACCGCCAAAGGTATCGCCGGCGGATTGCCGCTGTCGGCGGTGACCGGTCGGGCCGAGATCATGGACGCGCCGCACGTCAGTGGCTTGGGCGGCACGTTCGGTGGCAACCCGGTCGCCTGCGCGGCCGCGCTGGCCAGCATCGCGACCATCGAGAGCGACGGGCTGATCGAGCGGGCCCAACAGATCGGACGACTGGTAACCGACCGGCTGGTACAGGTACAGGCCGGCGATGATCGGATCGGCGATGTGCGCGGCCGCGGCGCCATGATCGCCGTCGAGCTGGTGAAGTCTGGAACCACCGACCCCGACGCCGAGCTGACCGAAAAGCTGGCCACCGCAGCCCACGCCGCCGGCGTCATCGTGTTGACCTGCGGCATGTTCGGCAACATCATCCGGCTGCTGCCTCCGCTGACCATCAGCGACGAGCTGCTGATCGAAGGACTCGACATCATCTGCCGCATCCTGGGCGACCTCTAGACCTGACGAGCCTGACACCTGGCGCCGCCAGAACAGGTACGTACAAGTGCGTGTTCACACCCGCGGGTGCGCGATCTCACACCATCGACCTGGGCGTTTTCGTTGAGGAATACCGTTAGTAAGACTAACGTTCTAGGCATTGGCGCAGCGTGGCGCGATCGAAACACTTATTTCGCATTTTTTTGCAAGGGAAACTGTTATGTCGACTGCCATTCAGGAAGAGCGGCTCGCACGCCGCATAGAGGACCTATCCGCTAACGACCCACAGTTCGCCGCTGCCAAGCCGAGCCCGGCGGTCGCCGCGGCTCTTGAGCAGCCTGGACTGCGACTGCAGCAGATCATCCAGACAGTGCTCGAGGGTTACGCCAACCGTCCGGCCCTGGGGCAGCGCGCCGTGGAGTTCGTCAAGGACCCACAGAGCGGACGCACGTCGCTGGAGCTGCTCCCCCGCTTCGAAACCATCACCTACCGTGAGCTGGACGACCGGGTCGGTGCGCTGGCGCGCGCCCTGACCAACGACTCGGTGCAGGCCGGCGACCGGGTCTGCGTGCTGGGCTTCACCAGCGTGGACTACACCACCATCGACGTGGCACTCGGCCAGATCGGCGCGGTGTCGGTTCCGCTACAAACGAGCGCGGCGATCACCCAGCTGCAGCCGATCGTGTCCGAGACCGAGCCCAGCGTGATCGCGGCGAGCGTGAATCAGCTGCCCGATGCGGTCGAATTGTTCCTGAGCGGCCACATGGCCGGCGAGCACCTGAAGCTCCTGGTGTTCGACTACCACCCCGAGGTCGACGACCAGCGCGAGGCCATGGAAACCGCCCGCGCGCGGTTGGCCGACACCCCGGTGATTGTCGAGACCCTGGCCGACGTCCTCGACCGCGGGAAGGCTGTGTCTTCCGGGCCGGCCAATCCGGTTTCTGAACCGGCCGCCGTGCCCGACCCAGACGACTCGGCCGATCCGCTGGCTCTGCTGGTCTACACCTCCGGCAGCACCGGCGCACCCAAGGGTGCGATGTATCTGCAGAGCGGTGTCGGCAAGATGTGGCGCAGGTCGAGGCTGACTTGGTTCGCGCCGACCGCCGCATCGATCACTCTGAACTTCATGCCGATGAGCCATGTCATGGGCCGCGGAACCCTCTACGGCACGCTCGGCAATGGCGGCACGGCTTATTTCGCCGCCAAGAGTGACCTGTCGACGCTGCTGGAGGACCTCGAGCTGGTGCGGCCCACCGAGTTGAACTTCGTGCCGCGAATCTGGGAGACCCTCTACGGCGAATACCTGCGCCAGGTGGACCGGCGGCTATCCGACCCCACCGACTCTGCCAGCCGCGAGGCCGTCGAAGCTGAGGTCCTGGTCGAGCAGCGCCAATACCAGCTGGGCGGGCGATTCATCTTCGCGATGACGGGCTCAGCGCCCACCTCCCCGGAGCTGAAGACCTGGGTCGAATCCCTGATCGAAATACATCTGCTGGACGGCTACGGCTCCACCGAGGCCGGCATGGTGTTGTTCGACGGTGAGGTGCAGCGTCCGCCGGTCGTCGACTACAAGCTCGACGATGTCCCGGACCTGGGCTACTTCAGCACCGACCGGCCGCATCCGCGTGGTGAATTGCTGCTCAAGACCCAGAACATGTTCCCCGGCTACTACAAGCGCCCGGAGGTCACCGCAGGCGTCTTGGACGCCGACGGCTGGTACCACACCGGTGACGTCGTGGCCGAGGTCGCTCCCGACAAGCTGGTGTACGTCGACCGCCGCAACAACGTGCTGAAGCTCGCGCAGGGCGAGTTCGTCACCCTGGCGAAGCTGGAGGCGGTGTTCGGCAACAGCCCACTGGTCCAGCAGATCTACGTCTACGGCAACAGCGCAAACCCCTACCTGTTGGCGGTCGTGGTCCCCACCGAAGAGGCGCTGAAGGGGTACGCCGACGAAGGGCTAGCGGCGCTCAAGCCGCTGATTGCCGATTCGCTGCAGAAGGTCGCGAAAGAGGCCAGCCTGCAGTCCTACGAGGTACCGCGCGACTTCATCATCGAGACCATGCCGTTCACCCTGGAGAACGGTCTGCTGACCGGCATCCGCAAGCTGGCGTGGCCGAAGCTCAAGCAGCACTACGGCGAACGCCTGGAGCAGCTCTACACCGACCTGGCCCAGGGCCAGGTCAACGAGCTCAGCGAGCTGCGTCGCAGCGGAGCCGACGCACCGGTGCTGCACACGGTGAGCCGGGCCGCCGCCGCGCTGCTGGGCGCCGGGGCCAGCGACCTGTCGCCGAACGCACACTTCACCGACTTGGGCGGAGACTCGTTGTCGGCGTTGACATTCGGCAACCTGCTGCACGAGATCTTCGACATCGATGTGCCGGTGGGTGTCATCGTCAGCCCGGCCAACGACCTGGCGGCCATCGCCGACTACATCGAGACCGAGCGACAGGGCAGCAAGCGGCCCAGCTTCGCCTCGGTGCACGGTCGCGACGCGACCGAGGTGCACGCCAGTGACCTCACGCTGGACAAGTTCATCGACGCCGACACCCTGGCCGCCGCGCCGACGCTGCCGCAGCCCAGCGCCGAGGTGCGCACCGTCCTGTTGACCGGCGCGACCGGCTTCCTGGGCCGCTACCTGGCCCTGGAATGGCTAGAGCGCATGGACCTGGTCGACGGCAAGGTGATCGCCCTGGTAAGGGCCAAGAGTGACGTCGAGGCACGTGCGCGCGTGGACCGAATCTTCGACAGCGGCGACCCGAAGCTGCTGGCGCACTACCAAGAACTGGCCGCCGGTCACTTAGAGGTCATCGCCGGCGACAAGGGCGAGGCCAACCTCGGCCTGGATGCCCAGACCTGGCAGCGACTGGCCGACACGGTCGACCTGATCGTCGACCCCGCCGCGCTGGTCAACCACGTGCTGCCTTACAGCGAGCTGTTCGGCCCCAACGCGCTGGGCACCGCCGAATTGATCCGGATCGCGTTGACCGGCAAGCAGAAGCCATACACGTATGTGTCGACCATCGGGGTAGGCGATCAGATCGAGCCGTCGAAGTTCACCGAGGACGCCGACATCCGGGTCATCAGCCCGACCCGCAGCATCAACGACAGCTACGCCAACGGTTACGGCAACAGCAAGTGGGCCGGCGAGGTGCTGCTGCGCGAGGCCCACGACCTGTGCGGCCTTGCGGTCGCGGTGTTCCGCTGCGACATGATCCTGGCCGACACCACGTATGCGGGTCAGCTCAACGTGCCCGACATGTTCACCCGGATGATGCTGAGCCTGGTGGCCACCGGTATCGCGCCCGGTTCGTTCTACGAACTCGACGCCGATGGCAACCGGCAGCGCGCTCACTACGACGGTCTGCCGGTCGAGTTCATCGCCGAAGCTGTTTCGGCCCTGGGCGCCCAAACCGCAGACGGGTTCGCGACCTACCACGTGATGAACCCGTATGACGACGGCATCGGGATGGACGAGTTCGTCGACTGGCTGATCTCCCCAACTAGCGGAGCCGGCTCCTCGATTCAGCGGATCGCTGACTACAGCGAATGGCTGCAGCGGTTTGAGACGTCGCTGCGTGGCTTGCCCGAAAAGCAGCGCAACAGCTCGCTACTGCCGTTGCTGCACAACTACCAGAAGCCGCAAAGGCCGATCAACGGGTCGATGGCACCCACAGATCGGTTCCGTGCGGCGGTGCAGGACGCGAAAATTGGCCCGGACAAAGACATTCCGCACATCACGCCGCCGATCATCGCCAAGTACGTCAGCGACCTGCGACTGCTCGGACTGCTCTAAGGGCTCTGCCAAAAGCCGATCGCCCGCCCGGTACGGGCCGGCGATCGGCTTTTTCGTGCGCGAATCACTTCTGCGGATGTGGCCAGCGCAAATAGTTGGCACCCGACCCGGCCGGCGCTGCTGCGCGCGGTCGGCGAAGACCCCGGGACTTCGACTCAGACTCGACCCGGGGCGCGGTCAGTGCATCCGGTGACACCTCATACGGCCCGGGCACAGCCGCCACAGCCCTCACAGGTTCTAGCGGTTCGACGTCGCGCGCCAGCCGAACCGCTGTGCGCGCCACGGCGACCCCAGCCACGAAGATGATCAGCGCACCCAGACCCGAGAAATAGGTGACCTCCAGCGCGGCCCGCTTACGCTCAGTTGCAGCAATCGGATCCCCGGCAGACCCGATTCCCAACAGCGGAGCGACCTCACCGCCGACCACAAACCATGCGCCGGCCGCAACTGCCACCCAGCCGCCCAACATCGCAGTGACACGATTGCCGGCAACAATCAGCAGCAGGCCACCCGCCACGGTCGTGGCTCCTGGGAGCACCTCGAGCCAGCCCCGGGCGGAGCTCCACGCCCAGTCCTGGTCGGGCGTGTAGGCGAAATTGAAGTGCGGACCGACAAACGGGATCAACGCACCCCAAGCACCTAGGATGACCAGCAGTAATCCGCACACCGCGCCGCGGGAGCGCGGCATCCACAATCCGCCGGAATGGTCGTTTTCTGCGTGTTTCATTACATCTCCTCGATAGACGCCGGGCTACTTCAGCATCGGCTGGGTACCCTGCACGCGTCCGGATGTAACCGCCAAAACCCTTTAGCCGTGGCCCGTGGGACTGGTGTGTCTGGTGTTAACGGCGAAAGCGGGCGCTGCTCCGACGGCGTTGTGGGCCATGGCAACTGCGGCGATGCCGATGCCGATGCCGATCGTCAGGGGGTTTTAACCAAACGGTGTAGGTCGGCGCAAAGTCCCAGGGTGGCGCAGAACGCGTAAGGCAGCGTGGGCGCCAATATTGCGTACTGAGGCGCCGCTCTAAAACCCAGCAACACGTTGAGCGACCAGAGCGCCACGTGTCAATCGCCATGCGACTCCACAGCCCCGCCAACGACGCCTACTGGGTCAAGAAGCCGGAGTTTAACCCCGACTGCCTGATAGCCGAGTAGCGCGGGGAAATCGCGACCCACAATATGCTGTCTTCGCGGACCTTCGACAGGCCGGCGTCGCTGCTGCCATCAAGTGTCAAAAAGCCGCGAGGATGCGCCGGCGTGCCGTCACTCCTGACCCGACTCTCGATGAGCCAGAGGCAATTTGGGGCATTCCGGTCGTCACCACCACCCCATGCCCCAGCCGGACTTGCGATTTTGATCGACACCACGAAAATTCGGCAGGGTCGCCGATCGCATGCCCATTGGTGTGCGAGATCGGGTATGCCGGACTCGATCCACCAGCAGCGTTCCGCGATACGTCGCAGAAGAGCGGCTGAACTCGG
>JBEKNM010000130.1:0-9528 GCA_049522835.1 Mycobacterium sp. | reverse complement strand
GGACGCTGGTGATGCTTTGACCGACGCCGATGACCAGCGCAGTCACCAGGAGGCCCATCAGCCCGATGCGCAGACGATTATGAGGTTCCAGCGATCTCATTGCGGCGTGCACCTACCCGACGGCTGGTTGAAAAGCCGGACCGTGCGGACCGGGCCACCACCCTGCAGCCCGTTGAGCTTGAGCGTGATGTCGCAGACGTAGAAGTTCACGAAGTCTCCGTAGGAGCCGATGTTGCGCCCGATCAAGTTCAACGCGGTCGGCACCTTGTGGATCAGATCGCTGAGCTGGTCGCGCTGATCGACGAGAGGCTGCTGAACCGCGTCCAGGTAGTTAAGGCTCTTGTGCAGCAGAGCGCGGTCCTCGGCCAGCAGATCGGCCACCGTTCCGGCGGCATTGCTGATGTGCGCGGTTCCGCCTGCCAGCTGGTCACCGTGGTCCTTCAAGCCGGTGATCAGCACCTCAAGCTTGTCGACGCTCTGGTCGAATTCCTTGCGGTGCCGAACGGTGGTGTCCAGCACGATGTTCAAGTTCTTGATCACCTCGCCGATCGCCTGGTCACGCTCGCCGATCTGCGTGGTCAGCTGCGCGGTTTGGTCGAGGATGTCGTTGATGGTGCCCCCTTGACCCTGGAACACGTTGACCAGGGCCGACGCGATGGTGTTGACCTTTACCGGGTCCAGCGCCCGAAACAGCGGCTTGAAACCACCAATGAGTGCGTCCAGGTCCAGGGCCGGCGACGTTCGCGACAGCGGGATGAATCCGCCCGGCGGCAAGACCTGGTCAGCGCCTTCACCCTCGCCGCGTTTGAGCTCGAGGTAGCGGTTGCCGATCAGGTCGAGGTAGCGGACCTGTGCGGTCGTTGACTGATACAGGGGCACCGATTTGTCAACATTGAACTCCACCCGCGCCCGCTTGCCGCCGTCGACCAGGTGTATCGAACTGACCTTGCCGATCTCCACACCCGAGGCGCGGACGAACTGACCCGGCCGCAGCCCACTGACATTGCTGAACTCCGCCGAGAACCCGTTGCTGCGGTCGAAGCGCATCTGACCGAACACCACGACGATCATCACGGTGAACAGCAACAGCACCAACGAGAAGATGCCGAGTTTGATAAGGGTACCGGTCATTTTCATGGGTTGATCGTGTTATCCCCTACTTGACGGCCCCACACGTACTCGATCGCATAGGGCGAACCGGTGTCGAGGTGGTTATAGGGCGCAATGCTGTTGCCGGTGTCCATCACTAAGTTGGGCGCGGGCCACAGATCATGGGTGATGTGCTGCCAGCAACCCGGCGCGCCCCCCGGTCCACCGCGAGCGTTCACCCGCGGCAAATTCTCCGGATATGTATAGGGATTCGGCGCCCCGCCTATCAATCCGGCTATCCCTGCTCCTTGTCCCATCGTGGCCAGGGTGAGCCCCACCAACGATCCGGGGTTCGCTATGAGTCCCAACCCTGATAGCGCCTCGGTATGGGTATTGAGCGAGTAGCCGTTGCCGCCGAGGAACGTGCGGGCAATGGGTTCGACGTCATGGTAATTGCGGATGGTGCAGAACAGCTCCGGGCTGTAGGTGTCCAGCAGCTGGGCGGTGGGCACCAGGTCGGCGGCTCCTCGCGCCAGATACGGCCCACCTTTCTGAAAAAGATCCGCGCCGGTGTTGCCGAACCCGGCTGCCGACAGCAACGCGGCGTCCAAATCTTTTTGCTGCTGGTTGATCGTGCGCGACGTGATCACCGCATTGTTGAGGAAGTCGAACAGATCCGGGGCGGCGTTCGCGTAGGTGTCGCCCAGACCCGCCAGCCGCTGGATATCGTGGCGAATCTGCGGCATCTGCGGGTTGACGTCATCGAGGATCGCGTTGCTGTTGACAATCGACTGTCCGAACTTGTCGCCCAACCCGGCCAGCGATTGCGCGGCCGCGCTCAGCGTCAGGTTCAGCTTGACCGGATCCACCTTCTCCGCGATCGAGGTGATGGTCTGGAACAACGTGTTGATCTCCGTCGTCACCGACCTGGCGTCAATCACACTCTGCGGTGTGAGCCTTTTCGGCGACGGGTTTTCCGGCGTTGTCAAGGACACGTACTTGCCACCGAACACCGTGGTCGCTTTGATATCGGCATTGACGTTTGCCGGAATCAGGGAGAGGTACTTCGGGTACACATCCAAGGTGAATTTGGCCGCCGGCTTACCATCTCGCGCGGTCTCCGAAATGTTGGCCACCCGGCCGATCTCCACCCCGTTGTAGGTGACCTTCGAGCCCGGATCCATCACCAACCCAGCCCGAGAAGCCAGCATTGTCAACTTGGTCTTGGGTGTGAAATCCCCCCTGAACTGCCCATACACCAAGGCGAGAATCAAGGCTCCGACTACCAAGAATGCGACGCCGGCCAACTTGTACGGCGGGTTCCGTGCGGCGTTGATCTTGCCAGGTCTTGTCATGGCGGCTACACCGTGAGCGCGAAGTTGGGGTTGACGCCGTAGAGCGCCAACGCGGCGGACAAAACGACAACCTGCACCGAGACCAGCGAGAAACGCATCGACCGGCCGACGGCCTCGCCAACGCCGACGGGCCCGCCGCCGGCGTTGTACCCGTAGAAGCAGTGGGTGATCATCACGACCACCGTGATGATGATGGCCTCCAGGAATGACCAGAAGACGTCATCGGGGCGCAGGAAGGTCCGGAAGTAGTGCTCGTAGGTGCCGTTGGATTGTCCGTAGAGCACCGTCGTGGTGATCTGCGGGGACAGGAACGACGCGATCATTGCCATCGCGTAGAGCGGAATGATCACCACCAGCCCGGCCATGATCCGAGTGGTAGCCAGGAACGAGATCGACTTGATACCCATCACTTCCAGGGCGTCGATCTCTTCGCTGATCCGCATGGCCCCCAGCTCCGCGGTGGCCCCGGCCCCGACCGTGGCCGCCATCGCGATACCGGTAACGACGGGGGCGGCGATGCGCACGTTGATCAGTGCGGCGAAGAAGCCGGTGAACGCCTCGACTCCGATGTTTCCCAGTGACGCGAAGCCTTGGATGGCGACCAGGGAGCTACCGGACAGCGTCACGAAACCGACGATCGCGACCGTGCCGCCGACGACCGCCATGGCACCGGTACCCATGCCGATCTGGGCGATCAGTCGCAGCGTCTCTTTGCGGTAGCGCGACAGCGCATGCGGGATGTTCCCGATCGCAACCATCGCGAACCAGGCCATCTGACCGAGGTCGTCCAGTCCTCGGCCGGCAGCACCGCCGTAGCGATTCAGATTTTCGATCGCCCGCGGGAAGCGGGCGCGCACGACTGCACCGGTCGACATGTCAGTGTCCCGTCCCGAATCGCACGCCGATAGTCGTCAGTATCACGTTGACCGCGTACAACGCGACCACGCATAGCACTACGGTTTCGTTGACGGCGGTGCCCAGACCCTTGGAACCCCCGCGCACGGTCAGCCCGCGGAAACAGCCGACCAAGCCGGCGATGAGGCCGAATATCGCGGCTTTGACCGTCGCGATGACCACCTCGGGGAGGCCGGTAATGGTGGTCAGGGTGGCGAGGTAGGCACCTCCGGACACATTTTGCAGGTAAACCCCGAAGAGGTAGCCGCCCACCAGACCGACCGTGATGACCAAGCCGTTGAGCAGTGTGGCGACCAGAGTCGCGGCGATCACCCGGGGCACCACCAGCCGGTGGATGGGGTCGATGCCGAGCACCTCCATCGCGTCGATCTCCTCGCGGATGGTGCGAGCGCCCAGGTCGGCGCAGATGGCCGTCGATCCGGCGCCGGCCACGACCAGCACCGTGGTCAACGGGCCGAGCTGGGTTACCGCGCCGATCGCCGCGCCCGCGCCGGACAGGTCGGCGGCGCCGAACTGGGCCAGCAGAACGTTGAGGGTGAAAATGAGAAGGACGGTCAGCGGTATCGAGACCATGATGGTCGGCAGGAACGCCACCCTCATGATGAACCAGCACTGCTGGACGAACTCCTTCCATTGGAACGGCCAGCGGAACAGCGCCCTTCCGGTTAGAACGCACATCCGGAAGAAGCCACCGACAAGGGTCAGTGGCGTCTGCAGTTGGTCACGCAGGTACCCGAGCGCGTGTGGACGCGTCGTCGTCACTGCTGCCCCCTCACGCCGGCACCGCGTCCCTCGCGGCGCCACGGCGGATCGTGTCGCACGCTTCCTCCTTGCCCGACCCTAGGTGTGTGACGATCGGCTCCCTACTCGCAGGTAATAACCGAGACCACAGGAATGTACCCGATGGCCGCGTCCGTGTGAACCGCATCACCGTAATTAACCTTTCGTCAACAGCGGGCAAACGTTACAGTCTCTGTCAGCCTTCCTCTCTGGATCTGAAATCACTTGACGCAGAACGGCTTTCAGTCGAATTCGTGGCTCCGAAGCGCGCCCGAAGTTCCGTCTTGAGCACCTTTCCGGCGGGGTTGCGCGGCAGGGCATCCACAATTTCGAGCGCCTTGGGGTGCTTGTAGCGCGCGAGCCGTTCGGCCAGGAATTCGGCTAAGTCCTCGAGCCGAAGGCCTTCGTCGGTGACAGCAGCGACGGCGAGCGGCACCTCGCCCCACTTGTCGTCGGCCCGGCCCACGACGGCGACTTCGACGATGCGGGGATAGCCGGCGAGAACGTTCTCCACTTCGGCGCAGTAAATGTTCTCGCCGCCGGAGATGATCATGTCCTTCTTACGATCCACCACCCAGACGTAGCCTTCCTCGTCCATTCGAACGAGGTCGCCGGAATGGAACCAGCCCCCGGCAAATGCCTCCGCGGTAGCTGCCGGGTTGTTCCAGTAGCCGCTCATCAGCGTGGGTGCCCGGTAAACGATCTCGCCTACCTCGCCGACGGGGACATCGTTCATGTTCTCGTCGACCACCCGGGCCGCGACCGTCGGGATCACCTTGCCGACCGATCCACGCTTGCGGATCGCGTCTTCGCCGAGCAGCATGCAGGTGACCGGCGACATCTCGGTCTGACCGAATGCGGCCAATATCTGTGTTCCGGGGAAAGTTGCCGACATCTCCCGCAGCAAGGCATCCGGCGCCGGCGCGGCGCCCCACGACATGATCCGCAACCTCAAGTCGCGGGGCCTTGCTCGCTGCTCGGCACACACCGCCTGCCACTGCGCGGGAACCAGAAAGAGGCCGGTGACCTTCTCTGCCGCCAGCACGTCGAGTAGCTGGCCAGGGTCGAACGCACCGAGCGGATAGATCACTGTGGGGACGCCGAGCAGGATCCCAGTCAGCATGTTGCCGATTCCGGCGATGTGGAAAAACGGGACACCGATGAAACCGACGTCGCTGTTGATGTCGGCACCATTGGTGTAGAGCCCGGTCATCGTCTGGCCGGTCAAATTGGTGTGGGTCAGCACCGCACCCTTCGGACGGCCGGTGGTACCCGAGGTGTACATGATCAGCGCCGGCGAGTCGTTCGGGACGTCCACTGGTTCGGGCTCGGCACCGGGCTCAGCCCCGGGTTTGGCACCGGACTCATTGATGAGGTCTTCGTAGCCGAGAAGACTGTCGTCGGTTGAGCCACCGGCCACGACGATCATCTCCAGCAGCGGCTGTATGTCACGGACTCCGGTGGCCACCGGAGCAAGCACCGCTTCGGTGATCATCACGCGCGCTTCGCAGTCCTCGACCAGGAGGGCGATTTCGGCCGGGGTGAGCCTGAAGTTCAGCGGAACCGCGATCGCCCCGAGCATGTTGGCGGCCAGCACCGACTCGATGAACTCGGTGCGGTTGAGCATCAAGATCATGACCCGGTCGCCGAAGCCGACTCCCCGACGGCTTAGGGCCTCGGCCAGCGCCGCGACCCGCCGTCGCAGCTGCGCCCACGTCACTGTGTGGCCCAGGAACCTCAGCGCCGTCGCGTTCGGCTGCATCAGCGCGTGCCGGTCGACCTGGTTGACCCAGTTCTGCCGACGGGCCAGGTAGGGCTGCTCGTTGACCTGTGATGCCTGAGTCAGGTGGCTGGCCAATTGCGCGGTCAATTAAGCCCGTCCCTTCACATGCGCACCGCTTGCGCCAGGTTGATATTTGATACAACATGGTGTTGTGTGGGTCACACTATTTCTTTAAGGCCTCCGTGACAAGACCCCGACAAGACCCGGTCAAAGCCCCCACAAAGCCCCTGAAAGCCCTGGCAGCCGACGTGAACGCACCCATATCCACGCAGCCACGGAAGCGGCGACCGCTGCGCCGGGCACAGTTGTCGGACGAGGTCGCGGGCCACTTGCGGGCGGCGATCATGTCCCGGACGTTGCGCCCGGGGACCTTCATCCGTCTCGATGAGACCGCCGCCGAACTCGGGGTCAGCATCACGCCGGTTCGGGAGGCCCTGCTGAAACTGCGCGGCGAGGGCATGGTCCAGCTCGAGCCGCACCGCGGCCATGTCGTGCTGCCGTTGACCCGACAGGACATCGAGGACATCTTCTGGCTGCAGGCGACGATCGCCCGGGAACTGGCTGCCTCGGCCACCGATCACATCACCGACGTCGAGATCCAAGAGCTTGACCGGATCAACGATTCGCTGGCGGCGGCCGTCAGGTCCAGCGACGCCGAAACCATCGCGGGGCTCGAGTTCGCATTTCACCGCGTCTTCAACCAGGCCGGCGGACGGATCAAATTGGCCTGGTTCCTGCTGAATGCCATGCGCTACATGCCGGTGCTGGTGTACGCCGCCGATCCGCAGTGGGGTGCCGCTGCGGTCCATAACCACCGGCAGTTGATTGCCGCGCTGCGCCGGCGCGACGCTGCCGCGGTGATCGAGCACGCGGTCTGGCAATTCACCGATGCGGCACGCCGGCTCAGCGAAACGCTGGATCGAGAGGGAATCTTCGACTGAGCCGGCAGACGCCTAATTCGTGCCCAGGTGCTCGGCACGCTGTTTCAGATTTTCCGCGAGGTGGTCGAGTGCGTTGTTGAGGAGCATCTTGACCATCGGTGCGGGCACCGGCATGGAGGTCTCGATGTCGATGTCCACCGTCAGCAGGCTCGATGCGCCGGTCTCGACCACGCTGAATAGCTGTTCCTGCTTGGCAAACAGTTCACCTTGCTGCATGACGGTTTGAATCTGGTTCGCCCCCGGGTAGTAGACGGCCTGGATATAGGTACCCTCAATGCCTTGAACAGCGGTGTCGAGGCGCAGCTGGCTAGGACGCCCGTCGTCGTAGCGAGCGAGCACCCAGGCGCCCTTGATGCTTTCGTTCCACTCCGGATAGGCCTCGAAATTGGCGACGATGGCCATGATCGATGCGGCGTCGGCGCTGACCTCGACGGTCTTGCTCAAAACTGGCATTGGCGAAGCATAGCGTTCTGCCGAAACCGACCGCCCCAGCCGCGATCTCAGACTTATCGGCCCACGCAGGCCGTCGACAGCAGTGATCGGATGGCCTCAGGAATCGGGACCGGTTTGCGGCTGTTCCGATCGACGTAGACGTGCACCCAGTGCCCGAGTGCGGTGATCGGCTGTGCCTGTTCTGCGGCTCCGTCTCGGCCGGCCCGGAACACGCCGAGCCGGTAGGTGACACTGCTGTTCCCCAGTCGTGTCACCGCGAGGCCCACTACAAGGCTCTCCGGGAAACCCAGTTCAGAGAAGTAGCGGCAGCCCGACTCGGCGACGATGCCCAGCGACGGCGTGGTGATCGGGTCAAGCCCGGTGCCGGTGTTGATCCAGGCGTTGATCGCGGTGTCGAACAGCTGGTAGTAGACGGCGTTGTTGAGGTGACCGAACATGTCGTTGTCGGCCCACCGGGTTCCTACCGGCCAAAGCACCGGGAAATCGCTGCTGGTGAGCTTGTCCGGTGCGGGCGGAACTACCGGGACTGAAACCATGGTTGTATTCCAACATGATTCAGATCCGCGGGGCGGTGCTGGACCGAATTGGAGCGCCCCGCCCGTTCGCCGAATCCCAGCCGATCAGCGTCGTCGAGCTCGAGTTGGGGCCGCCGCAGGGCGATGAGGTTCTGGTCCGCATCGAGGCGGCCGGCGTATGCCACTCGGACCTGTCGGTGGTGGACGGCAACAGGGTGCGGCCGGTGCCCATGCTGTTGGGCCATGAGGCGGCCGGAATCGTGGAAGCGGTCGGTCCTGGCGTCAGCGACATCGCCGTCGGCCAGCGGGTGGTGCTGGTGTTCTTGCCGCGGTGTGGCCATTGCGCGGCGTGCGCGACCGAGGGCCTCACCCCGTGCGAACCCGGCAGCGCGGCGAACACCGCCGGAACGCTGCTGGGTGGCGACATCCGATTGGCCCGGGCCGGACGCGCCGTTTACCACCACCTCGGCGTGTCAGGCTTCGCGACGCACGCCGTCGTGAACCGGGCCAGTGCGGTTCCGGTGCCGCGTGACGTGCCGCCCGATGTCGCAGCGCTGTTGGGGTGTGCGGTGCTGACGGGCGGTGGCGCGGTGCTCAACGTCGGAGAACCGCGAGCGGGCCAGTCGGTCGCTGTCGTCGGCCTCGGCGGCGTCGGGATGGCGGCGGTGCTCACCGCTTTGACATATGACGACGTTCGCGTCGTCGGCGTCGACCAGTTGCCGGAAAAATTGGCGAGAGCGCAGGCGCTGGGCGCACACGAGACTTACACACCAGAGCAGGCCGCCGACGCCGGCGTGAAAGCCGCCGTGGTTGTCGAGGCCGTCGGCCATCCTGCCGCGCTGCAGACCGCGATCGGGTTGACCGCCCCGGGCGGGCGCACCATCACCGTCGGTCTGCCACCACCAGATGCGCGGATCAGTGTGTCGCCGTTGGGTTTTGTCGCTGAGGGCCGGTCGCTGATCGGCAGCTATCTGGGCTCGGCGGTGCCCAGCCGCGACATACCCCGCTTCGTCTCGCTGTGGCAGTCGGGCCGGCTGCCGGTGGAGTCGCTGGTGTCGTCGAGGATTCGGCTGGACGACATCAACGAGGCGATGGACCACCTGGCCGACGGCAAGGCCGTGCGACAGCTCATCGCCTTCGACACACCGTGAGTGTCGTCGGACCGAACGCGATCCACATCGATGGAGAGGAAGTCCGATGACCGAGGATGACGCCGGATCGAGCGCTCGCAACCGTTGCCCGCCAACCGGAATGGCGCTGAGTCCGTCGACGATACGTCGACGCGTCGCCGAATCCTCGCGGCCACCGTGGAGGCGCTCGGACGCACCGGCCACACCAAGCTCAGCCTCTCCGAAGTCGCGCTGCAGGCAGGAGTTTCCCGACCAACGCTGTACCGCTGGTTCGCGTCGAAAGAGGAGCTTCTCGACGCTTTCGGAGTCTACGAGCGTGAAATGTTCGACACTGGCATGGGCAGGGCCACCGCGGGTTTGCGACGACTGGAAAAGCTCGACGCCGCACTGAGATTCATCGTCGAGTATCAGCAGTCATATTCGGGCGTCCGGTTGGTTGACAGTGAGCCCGAAGTGGCCATTGCACAACTGGCAGAGGTGATACCGATCATGCGCACGCGCCTTCAAAAACTGCTGCCGGGGCCCGGTGGAGCCGTCAAGGCCGCAACAGCGATCCGGGTCGCCGTG
>JBEKNM010000129.1:0-9548 GCA_049522835.1 Mycobacterium sp. | reverse complement strand
CCAATGTCCCAATCGAGAATTCTGCTGTCGATGATCTCGAGCGCGGGGCAGACAAATGCCGTGCACCGCAGCACGTCGGCCACGGTGCATCCCGGGCCGGGAAGCGTCTCGGCAAGAACGAAAGCGATCTCGACTTCGACGCGAGGGGTGCAGAGGCTCGATGTGTCGATGGGCGTGTTCTCGGCAATGAACATGTCCGACAGGAGGTGTCCGTAATCGGGCTCGTCGACGTTCATCATCTGCTGCATTGCCCGTGAGGACAGCCCGACCTTATGTCCGCGGACGACCGCCCCGTTTCGGACCCGACGGGCCACGTTGAGCAGTTGAATCTGGTAGGAGTCCTCGACCGTCATCGTGGGAAATTGATCCGTCAGGCGCCGAATCGGCATCCGTTGGGTTTCAGCGACATGAAGAGCCTCGGCGGCGTGGTTGACCTGCCCGACCGTCAGTGCCCTGGCGGCTTGGCCAGGCGCCGACGTAGGGACGCTCATCTGCAGCTTCTGCAGGTGGCAACCGTCGCCATCTCGACCGCGATGTCGATGATCATGTCCTCTTGGCCACCGACCAGACCGAGCTCGCCGCAGCGTCGCAAGATGTCTTTTGCCGGAACGCCATATCGCGCTGCGGCCTGTTCGGCGTGTAACAAAAAGCTCGAGTACACCCCGGCCCAGCCCTGAACAATGGCATTGCGATCCATTTTGGGCCATCGGGGTAGATACGGCCGGACCACCTCTTCGGCGGCGTCGAGCAACGCCGGCACGTCGACGCCGGTCTTGATGCCCATCCGGTCGAACACGGCGGCGAGCACTTCGGTCGGCGAATTGCCCGAGCCGGCCCCCAGCGCGCAGAGAGACCCGTCGATCTGGCGTACCCCGGCCTCGATCGCCAGGATAGAGTTCGCGACTCCAAGAGAAAGATTCTGGTGTCCGTGATACCCGACCCAGGCTTCGTCGCCGACCTCCTCAATCAGCGCCTCGAACCTAGCCTTAGCCTGCTCCATGAGCAGCGCGCCCGCCGAGTCGGTGACATAGGGACATTGGCATCCCGCGTCCACCATGATGCGAGCCTGCGCGGCGAGGATTTGTGGTGTGGTGCGGTGAGCCATCATCAAGAACCCGACCGTTTCCATCCCGAGCTCGCGACCAACGGTGAAGTGTTGCACCGACACGTCCGCCTCGGTGCAGTGCGTCGCGATACGAACAATCTCTGCACCGGCGTCGTGAGCACGACGGAGATCGTTGACGGTGCCGATTCCCGGCACAAGCAGCACAGCGATGCGTGCGTTACGGGCAGCGTCCCGTGCCGCTTCGATCAATTCCATCTCGTGAGTTCTGGAGAATCCGTAGTTAAAGGATGATCCGCCCAGGCCGTCGCCGTGGGAAACCTCGATTACCTCTATTCCTGCGTCGTCCAACGCGCGCACGGTGTCACGTACCTGCGTGAGTGTGAATTGGTGAGCCATAGCATGGCTGCCGTCGCGCAACGTGGTGTCGGTGATGCGGATATCGTGGCGGAGCTCAGGGCGACTCATGCGGATGCTCCTTGTTTAGCCGCAGCCATGAGTTGACCAACGCGGGTCGCGGCAGCGGTCATGATGTCGAGATTGCCTGCGTAGCGGGGAAGATAGTCACCGTTGCCCTCTACTTCCAGGAATATCGCCACGCGTGCGTTTCCCGACCATCCGGTTCGAGGGTCGTCGAACTGAGGCTCGGACCTAAGGGTGTAGCCGGGAACGTATGACTTGACCTCGTTGACCATCCTTTGAATCGAATCGATGATGGCGTTGCGGTCCACCTCGGCGGGTATTGCGCAAAACACAGTGTCGCGCATGATCATTGGCGGCTCGATCGGGTTGAGAATGATGATGGCCTTACCCTGCCTTGCGCCGCCGACCTCAACGACGGCCCTGCTGGTTGTCTCGGTGAACTCGTCAATGTTGGCTCGAGTTCCCGGTCCGGCGGACTTCGAGGACACCGATGCGACAATTTCCGCGTACGCGACCTCACACACGCGGGACACCGCGGCCACGATGGGAATCGTGGCTTGACCGCCACAGGTGATCATGGAGACATTGGGAGCCGCGATGTGATCTTCCAGGTTTACCGCTGGACACACCATGGGTCCGAGATGCGCCGGCGTGAGATCGACCGCCTGGATGCCGGCCTCTGCATAGCGAGCGGCATTAGCGGTGTGTGCGGCGGCCGAGGTGGCTTCAAAAACAATCTCGGGCAATGGATCTTGGCGGAGGAGCCAGTCAACACCGCCGGGGGAGGATTCGATCCCTTGGCTGCGGGCCCGCTGCAATCCGTCCGACTCGACAACCCCAACCATGTATGCCACATCTATTGTGGGACTACGGCTTAATTTCGATAGCAGGTCGGTCCCGATGTTTCCCGGTCCGACAATGGCGGCGGCTATCTTGCGACCTCGATCCACGCTGTGACTGTGACACTATGTCCTGGCATCCTCAAGCGATGCGTTCCGTAGAACGGAACAACACTGATCTCGAATCAAGAAGTCCAATCAGTGGACTAGCGCGCTGGCAGTTCCTACGGGGACATGATATTGCTTCGGTGTGACCGGACGTCCACCGAACGTAAACAGCGACGGACCTTTGTGAACCAAACGCCTGCGGGAAACTCGGTTGCCACCAAGGCTGACTACATACAGATCTATCAGATCTGTATCAGTTCGCGTGATGCCGTTGCGTCACAGCGGTGGTATACGGATGGGATCGGCATGCGGCGCTCGCGGCTCGCGGACCTCGATTCAGATGTCAAGCCGCCCAGCGCGAGATTGACTCCCGATAGCGAGCTCGGCCTGTCCGAAATACAAGGCATCCCAGGCCCGGTCGAAATCAAGAAGCGGGCCTGCTGTGTCGACAAGCAGGGCTTCTTCCAGATGGAGCTGTTTCAATACGGCACACCTGAAGCGCGTCCAAAGAGGGCCGACTGGCGACCCTCCGATATTGGCTACTCCCTCCTGAGCATTCACGTCGATGACTTCGACTCGACGCTTGCCAGGTTGGCAACAATGGGAACGACGCCGTTGGGGCCCGTGGTGGGCGAGCGAGGCGAACGGCGAGTCTGCGTCTTGGATCCAGATAGCGTGGTCGTCGAAATCATGGAGGATGACCCGAGGACGCCGGAGTCCATCGTTCGAGCTCATCCTGAGTTCGGGGCTGCCGTACGGAGTGTCAGACTCTCAGTACCAGACCTAGAGCGATCGCATCGCTTTTTCGTAGATACATTGGGCATGAAGCCCTCGAGATCCGATCTCCTGCATTGCGTCGAACACGAAGCTTTGTGGGGACTCGCAGGAGCCGATCGCCAGATTGAACTGGTGTCGGCCGGCGACATGTGGGTCGAGCTCGTTCACTACACCGATCCCGTCGGGCGGCCCCGGCCGGACGATTTCCGCATCTCCGATCAGGGACTGCTCAACATCGGGCTCGGTAGCAGGAACATCAAGGACTATGAGCGCACCCGCGATGCGGTCGTTGGTGCCGGCTACCACGTGGAGATCGAGGGAGTCATCGAGTTCCTAACCTGTCTCTACGTCCTTGACGATCAAGGCTTTAGCGTGGAGATCACTTACATATCGGAAGAGGCCGACGAGGAGTTCGGTCTCGTCCCGGAGCCCGCAGGCCCGTGAACGCGTGTGGCATTGACGAAAGATCGGGTTGCTGCAGTCTCAGTTGGCGAGGCATCGCCCGAGCGGTCTCGGGGTTGACAAGAAAGGATCGAGCAATTGGCGGATGAGTTGGCGGAGCTCAGAACGAGACTTGATGTCCTCGAGTCGAAGCAAGCCATCGTGGAGTTGCTGGCGAGGTACTGCCGCGCTGTCGATCGCGGAGACCTGGAGCTGCTCAAGTCAGTGTTCCACCCCGACGCGGTCGACGATCAGGACAGAGCCTTCTCCGGCAACGCTCACCAGTTCGCGGAGTTCATCCTGCCGCTACTCACCCGCAGCTACCCGCATCGTCACGCGATCACGAACCTCCTCATCGAACTCGATGGCGAGCGAGCATTCTGCGAGAGCCAGATCGCGACGGCTCACCGGGTGTCGGTGGACAGCAACACCGTGTTCGATGTCGAGAACCACGGACGCTACTTCGACGTGATGGAGCGACGCGACGGCGTCTGGCGGATCGCCTACCGGCGGTTGCTAATCGACAGGACAGTCACTCGGCGGGTATCGGACTACGACCTCGAAGGCGCGGTGCTCGCGCCGCCCTGGCCAGTCGATCCCGTCTACGCTGGATTCGACACTCCAGCAACCCGTCCCGAAGATCACCAGCTCCCGGGCGGCATCTTCGACCGATTGATCTCGACGTACGGGTCCGACTGACGACGGATGTGGGCTCGGCCCAGCAGAGGGTGGGGCTACGTCAAGATGACCGCGAGGCGCCAAGCCGGAACCGGCGACATGTCGCCGCCGCGTCGCGCAGAGACTCGGACCCGCAGCGTGACAGCGAGAAGGCCCTCGTGGACATCGGAGACGTCCGTGACCTCGATGGTCGCGATTAGTTAGTTGTGTCACCCTCACGCACCGAGCCCAGGTGGTCGCACGAGTGCCAATCCGCGACCGTGAGGATGTTGGGCATGGTGCGAGTGAGCTGCGCAAGCGCAAGTCCGATTGTGTGACCGCCGTAGACCAGCCGCCCGGTCGGCTTGCTGAATTGGGCACTGTCACATTGATTGAAAAGTGTAGTGGCGCAGTTGGGTTTGAAGCAGTCGCGACGGACCACCGTTGGGTCGTTCACATTTCAGGCGGCAGCGTCGGGGGCGGTGACCTGACGCCAGACCGCGAAGCGGTCGGCAATCTCGGTTCGCCATTCGGTCGCGCTGAGCAGATGCCGTCGCGGCCGAAAATGTGCACAGATGTCGCTGAAGGCGGACAGGAACCGTTGCGCATGCCGCAACGATTTGAAGCGTTTCATCGCCCGTTCGCGTTGCCGGGTGGGCTGATGAGAATTCTCGGCGCGGTTGTTCAGATACCGCGACCGCCGCTGCTCCACCGACCACATCAGCTCGCGGTGGGCGACCTGGTAGCTGCCCAGCTTGTCGGTGACCAGCACGCCCGGCACGTACCGCAGGCCCTTGAGCAGCTTACGGAAGAATCGCCTGGCCGCCACCGCGTTTCGGCGTGACTGCACGAGGACGTCGAGCACGTTGCCGTGCTGGTCGACCGCGCTCCACAGGTAGCGCAGCCTGCCGTTGATCCCGACGAACACCTCGTCGAGGTGCCACTTGTCGCCGGGGCGCGGGCGCCGCCGACGCAGCTGGTTGGCGTAGGCCGGCCCGAACTTGGCGCACCACCGCCGAATCGTCTCGTAACTCACCGCGACACCGCGTACGAGCAGCAGCTCCTCGACCTCACGAAAGCTCAGCGGGAACCGAAAGTACAGCCACACGCAGTGGTTGATGATCTCGACCGGGTAGCCCTTGTACGACGGCGTTGCGGTGCTCACCCCAACGATCCTCCCAGGTCGCCCACACTCACCAACGTAACAGTGCCCTCCTAGATCCCGATACTTCGTCCAGATTCGATACATATCGCGATCCGCGGACTATTGGACAACTTCTCTTGACGGCGCGGTCGTGCGGTGGTCTCCATGCTGAAACGGTGCGACTCACGAGAGGCCGTCGACTCGCTGTACGCCGAGGCGGCAACTGGCTGTGACTCTGCGAACCGCGCCTGGCTGATCGCCGTCGCACACCCGCGCGTACCCGGTGCACTCACCCGACCCGCACGCGAGGAAGCGCAAGAGATCTTCAAGGAGGCCGCCGCGATCACACTCACATACTCGAATCGCAACGGCGTGCACCCGCCCGAGAACGTGGATCACGCCAATCCGCGGCCGGGCCTCCGACGGTGGATCGCGCCCAACACCGCCACGAGCGAACTCTCGCGGTGGCGCGAGGCTTGGGCGGCGGTGCATCATGAAGGATCGGTCACGTTGGCGGCCGCGGTGGGTGGTCACCGAAAGAGCGCAGACGATAATTTTGAGGGCTGGGAGGTCGAGGCCAGGGGGATCGAAGCCGCAGTCGCCGACTTCGCCGCGTTGGTCCGCGCGAATGCGGTGACGCTGCACTACAGCGAGTTCGAGATGCGTGTAGGAATCGAGTGGACTGGCGACCAGGCCTTGCGTGTCCTCACAATCAACGGGCACGGCCATACCTATGACGGGGTGTCTACGCCGCTATCGGCTTACACGCCGGTGCGATCGACGATCAACGCGACCGCCTCGGAGGGCGAGTTCCACCAGCAGGTTTACGAGCTCGCACAGGACTGCGTGAATCAGGGCGGGATAACCCACCTGCACTTGATAGCGAAACCTGAACCGGCGGAAGATTAGCCCGACGATTAGTCTGGTCCCCCTCTCCTCCCGCGACGACGGGCACGGCGCGCAGTTCCCCTCGCGGCCCGGACCGTGCATCCCAATCTCGACGACCCGAACGGCGTCGTACTCGACCCGTTCGCGGGAGGAGGACCCGCTATAACCCGTCGGCGTCTTGGCTGATGATCTGCTGGTGCAACTCTTCGGCGCGTGCAAGTACTCGACTGGATTTGAGCCGCATTTCCTCAACCGGCCCGATGCCAGCCGCGATCAACTCCTCAAGGGTTCGATGGATGTTGACCAAGCCTCTGCTCAGCGGCCTCGCTCCGTGCGTCTGATGAAGTGGCCGGACGACCAATTCATCGATCGCTCCGATGGCCGCGTCGAATTGACTTCTCCGCAATGCTATGTCGACCTCGATGCAGTCGAACGAGTGCTTGTCGTAGTCGTTGCCGGTCGCTCGGACTGCAGCGAGCATCTCGTCCAACGAGTCGCCCAGATCGCCTGCGTCGATCTGTTTGACGAGCTGATCCATCACAGCGTTCGGCCGCAGTTCATCACTCGGATCGCGTGCGATCATCTCGTCGAGCTCGTGAATTACCCTAGCAATTAATGTATCCTCGCGATATTGCGCACGATTGTTGAGGGCCGACCTTACGAGATAAGCCTTTTCGAAGGCCGCTTTCGCTCCGTTAGTGCTCAATGATTCGCAGGCAATCACTGCCCGCAAAGCAAACAGAGCCCAAGGCCGCATGGTCGCGGCGTCCGTGCCCGCTTCGTTGAGGTCGACGACGATTGAAGACGCCGCCTGCAGAGCCAGCGCCTCTCTGGCCGGGTCAGGTGGATGTGTCCACAACTCGTGCAATACCTCTCGAGCGAGGTTGACTGATGCGTAGACATCGCCGCGGCTCATTCGGCAGGTTGATACCTCCAACTTGAGCCACGATTTGGTGTAGAGGAACATCTTGGCGTGCTGATGGCTTCGTGTCGGCAGGTCGCCAAGTTGGTCGATGGACTTGAGCAGCGAGGAAGCGTGTGCGGCAAGCTGATCGACGACGAAGTACTGGTTTCGCCTGCGGGCGTGTACGAGCCAGCCGTGGAGGAAGTGCATCATCATCGTTATCTGTTCGCCCAACGGAACTGGCGGCATTTTGCGTATAAATAGGCGCTGAAGGATCTCGTGGACCAGCGAGTGGATGTCGATCGTGTCACTCGCCTCGTTCTGCTCACCGTCGTCGTCGAGGAGCAGTACGCGGTGCGCGATGGACTGGGTTCGCATGATGCTGATGTAGCGTCGGCGCTGCCCTGCGTCCGCGAATGCGGGTTCTGGCAAGTGCCCAAGACGTATCTGGATATCTTCAGGCATGGAAGCGATCAGGTAATTCAGTGGGATCATGTCGGGCGCGAGAAGGGCTGCGCGGTTAAGCATTCCTTCTACCATCTTCACGTCGAGGCGGTTGTGGCCAATAATCCCGGCTCCGAGATGCCGAACGGCGTGCTCGATGGCTGCAAATGCTGTTCGATCGAATCCTGGGGGTATGGACCCGATGTCTTCGAGCGCCTCGAGTTGGGCAAAGTATTCGGCTGATAGCTCGTCTACAGTGCCTGCTGCATTGCGAAAGTACAAGGCGGCCATTGCGATTGCCAGCGGGATTGATCCCAGTCGCGCAACGATCTCCTTGACTGCGTCGGAATTTGCGTTCGCCTCATCTAGTAGTACTTTGTTAAGTTGGTGTGTCGCAGTGGTTTTCGGTGTTGTCTCTGGGAGAATCGGAGGGTGGATGCAGCCGGTCTCGTACGTGTCGATGAGCAGTTGGATTCCTTTGTCGGCGAGGTATTCTCGCCCTTGGCACGCAAGGATCGGCGGGCGACGGCCGGGCTGTATGTGCGGGGGTTGATGCTGGATGGCCGGCGCAAGTCGATGCAGCCGATGGCGGCGCGGCTGCGGGTGGATCACCAGCGGTTGCAGCAGTTCGTGACCAGTTCGCCGTGGGACGTGGAGCCGGTCCGTAAGACGCTGTCCCGCAAGGCGTGCACCCTGATCGATCCGGATGCGTGGGTGATCGACGACACCGGGTTCGTCAAGGACGGGGACGCCTCCCCGTGCGTGGCCCGCCAGTACTCGGGCACCCTTGGCAAGGTCGGTAACTGTCAGGTCGCCCTCAGCGTGCACGCCGCATCCGATGCGGCCTCCGCGCCGCTGGATTGGCGACTGTATGTGCCCGAACGCTGGGACGAGCGGTGCGCCGGGGATTCCGCCGGCGCGGCCGCGGTCGCGGCCCGCCGTAAGCGGTGCGCGATCCCCGAGGGCGAGCATCACCGGCCGAAGTGGCAGATGGCCCTGGAGATGATCGACGAGTTGATCGAGTGGGGACGCACCCCGCCCGTGCTGAGCGCGGACGCCGGATACGGCGACACCACCGCATTCCGGCAGGGACTGGCCGACCGTGAGATCGCCTACGTCGTCGCCGTCAAGGGCGCCACCAGCGCCTATACCGCTGCCGCGGCGCCCGAGACCGCCCCCTACGCCGGGCGCGGACGCCCCCCGACCCCGCGCTACCACGAACCGCACCAGTCCTGCAGGGACCTGGCCGTGGCCGCCGGACGCCCCGCCCTGAAAACGGTGACTTGGCGCCACGGCACCAGGACCGACCCCGACAACCCGGCCGCGGCGATGCGCTCCCGATTCCTGGCCCTGCGGATCCGCCCGGCGAACCGCGACATCACCCCAGCCAACGACGGCAGCCTTCCCCAAGCCTGGTTGCTCGCCGAATGGCCGACCGGCGCCAAAGAACCCACCGACTACTGGATCTCCACCCTCGACCCCGGCACACCTCTGAAGGAACTCGTGCGCCTGGCCAAGATCCGCTGGCGCATCGAACACGACTACCGGGAACTGAAAACCGGACTGGGCCTGGACCACTTCGAGGGACGCTCCTGGACCGGCTGGCACCACCACGCCACCCTCGTCTCCGCCGCCCACCTGTTCATCACCACCCTGCGGCTGACCAACCCAAAAGCCAGTGGGCAGGGCTGACCCTCTACGGCATCGTGCGTGAACTCCAACGCGCACTTGCTCATTGGATCGGCACCTGCCCACAATGCCACCACACCTTCCCAACCTAACAAAGTACTACTAGCCTGCTGCTGAGAACCAGGCGCTAAATGTGATGCATGACAACCAAACCGTTCACCACCGATGGGC
>JBEKNM010000128.1:0-9575 GCA_049522835.1 Mycobacterium sp. | reverse complement strand
GACCGACACGATCGGAAGAGCCGCCGCCCGGAAACGCGACCACCCGATATGCATGCCGCCGTCAAACAACACCAGCACCAACGCCACCGTGATCACCCGCTCCACCGTCTGCTCCGGTGGTGGGTGCAAGGCCGATACCGCGTTCTGCGCTACCGCAGCGCCGATCAACACGAGCAAGGGGACAGGAATCTTCACACGCTCGGTGAGACGGTTCGCCAGTACCGCGACCATACCGACGGCACTAACGAACAAAATGATCAGGGCGTAACGGCTCGTATCGTTCATGCCGGCGCCGACTGGCGATCAACTAGGGCCACGACACATCCCAGCATCTGCTCTCCCCGCGGAACACGACATGAGTATGAGGTAGACGACTAATGATGGTCATTATCGCGATGCTGCCCTACTATTGCCCGCGCACTGGCTTTTCGCCGATTGCTCACAGCCCAACACCCCAATGGAAGCGCGATCCGAGACTCCGTCGACGGCCGCACATTCAGATGGCCGCGAGCTCCGGTAGAACGTCGGAGGCGAAAAGCTCGAAATTGCCCGCCAGCGCTTCGATACTCGCGGGCGCGCGGACATACACCCGCGTGATGCCCAGTTCCAGGTAAGGGCCCAGCTGGTCGACGATCTGCGCTGGAGAGCCAGACAAAGTTGTTCCATCGAATGTTTGCCAGCTGAAGTAGTTCGGATCGAGCGCAGCTGCGGCCTGACCGGAGGTGCGCCCGACCCCGACGAGCGCACTCATGGAGAAGGCAATCTCGGCGGGGTCCCGGCCGATCGCCTCAGCTGCCGCCCGCACCAGCTGGATCTGGTCTGCAACGTCTTCGCTTTTGAGCTCGCTCCGCAGATGTTCTTGGGGTGCGCGACGGCGGCTGGTCTGCAGATTGAATTCGTCAGCGAATCGGGCCGCCAACGCGGGCGTGCGCTTCTTACCGGTCCCGCCGATGATGATTGGCGGGCCTGGACTTTGCCAGGGCTTGGGTAGCGCTGGCGAGTTCATCAGTTGAAAGCACTTACCAGTGAAGGTATATCGCTGTCCGCTGGGCGATCTCCATAATCCGGTGATGAGCTCCAACGCCTCAGCCAGCCGGTCGAACCGTTCTGCAACGGACGGGAAGGGAATCCCATAGGCGAGGTGTTCTGGCTCGAAATAGCCAGCGCCGATGCCGAACTCGATGCGGCCGTGGCTCATTGCATCCACCTGCGCCACTACGATCGCGAGCGCCCCCGGGTGGCGGAATGTAGCCGAAGTCACCAACGATCCGAGTCGAATACGCGAGGTTTCGCGGGCGAGCCCAGCCAACGTCGTCCACACGTCTGTCGGGCCGGGCTGGCCGCCACCTGCGAAGGGCATGTAGTGGTCCGACAGAAAGAACCCGCCGTACCCGAACTGCTCGGCCAATTTCGCGGATTCGAGCAACTCATCGTAGGTCGCCCCGTTGCTGGGATCGGTGAAGATCCTGCATTCCATCGTCTACTCCTCGCAATGCATCCAGCTTCGGGGCTGGGGCTGTTCGCCGGCTACAGCTTGGCGCGCTCGTCTAGCAGCTGTCTATCCACCGCCATGGACGGCGTGCGGCCTTCTTCCTCACGGACCATGTTGGGAATCGCCAACGGCACCCGCAACTCGCAGTCGATGGTGTTGATGTCGCGCACAGTGCGGAGCTCTGTCCGTGTGCGCCAGCCGATCTATGTCGCATTCACGCTGACGCTGTGGACTGTCCCGACGTGGACCCCAGATCAGCTTATCGTCGCCGTTGTCTTGACTTCTTACCGTCTTATCGGGCCGCTCCTCAAAGAAGCGCGGTTCCGACGCATTTACGGATCCGCGTTTGACGCCTACACACGGGTCGTTCCCTATTGGTTTCCGTGGCCGCGGAAATAATGTTCAGGGTGCGGCCGCAAGGGAGGCGCAATGAGGTGGAATTGGGCGTTGGGCGTCCTGAGGCCCGACGATTCCGCGAGGACGCCCACGAGACCGGCGAGTACGAGACCCCGGGCTGAGCGCCTTCTTGCGACAGCTCGTACCTGGGGTCAGCAGGCGCGGTGGCCGACGGTCAGCAACACCGCCAGTCCGAGGCAAAGAACCTGATAAAGGCAATCCGCGCTGTGGCGAAATATCATCAGTGCGGTACCGGGAGTAATTCCATGCTGTGCTTGACCAGACATCTGGAAGGTGATGAGAGCTATTTTCGCTGGTCGGCAGCGGATTGTCGGACGAGGCCGGGTGCCTTCAGATTCGCTCTGCGGGTGCGGCCGGATAGCGGTCTGGGGCGAGATCTTCCTGGCGGTGCCTGCTGCGCCGGCTAAGCCGTCGGCGTCTCACGTTTGAAACCGTTGCGATCCCGCCGTTGACGCCAGCGTAACAAGATTGCCATCGAACATTCCTAGTGTGGGGCAGTCAATCTTCCATAGGGGAAACGCGGATCCCCTAAGTGTTAGGAATCAAATTGAGCGGAAACTCAGTCCGCCTCCAGGCGATCAACAACGTCGAGGCATATGTCCCACCAGCCATCAGCTTCGTCGCCGGTGAAGCACCCGGCGCGATCTTCGGCGCCAACGTCTTCACCAAGGCTGAGATGCAGGCACGACTGCCCAAGGCGGCGTACAAGTCCGTCGTGGCGACCATCGACAAGGGCGCCAAGCTGGACCCCGCCGTCGCCGACTCGGTCGCGGCGGCCATGAAAGACTGGGCCTTGGAGAAAGGCGCCACCCACTACGCCCATGTCTTCTACCCGATGACCGGCCTGACCGCCGAGAAGCACGACAGCTTCTTAGAACCCGTCTCCGACGGGCAGGCGCTCGCCGAGTTTGCCGGCAAGACGCTGATCCAGGGCGAGCCCGATGCCTCCAGCTTCCCGTCAGGCGGGCTGCGCAGCACCTTCGAAGCGCGCGGCTACACCGGCTGGGATGTCACCAGCCCGGCCTACGTCCTGGAGAACCCGAACGGCAACACGCTGTGCATCCCGACGGTGTTCGTCTCGATGACCGGTGAGGCACTGGACTTCAAGACGCCGCTGTTGCGCAGCCAGCAGGCAATGGGTGTACATGCCGAGCGCATCCTGAAGCTGTTCGGTCACAAGGACTTGAATAAGGTCGTGTCGTTCTGCGGCCCGGAGCAGGAGTACTTCCTGATCGATCGGCACTTCTTCCTGGCGCGACCGGACCTGGTCAACGCAGGTCGCACACTTTTCGGCACCAAGCCGCCCAAAGGCCAGGAGTTCGACGACCACTACTTCGGTGCGGTTCCTGAGCGCGTCCTCGGCTTCATGATGGACACCGAGCGGGAACTATTCAAACTCGGTATTCCCGCCAAGACCCGGCACAACGAGGTGGCTCCGGGCCAGTTCGAGATTGCGCCGATGTTCGAGCGGGCCAACATCGCCTCTGACCACCAGCAGCTGCTGATGACGGTATTCAAGACCGTGGCCAAAAAGCACGGCATGGAATGCCTGTTCCACGAGAAGCCCTTCGCCGGCGTCAACGGATCCGGTAAGCACGTCAACTTCTCCATGGGCAATTCCGAGTTGGGCTCGTTGCTGGTTCCGGGCGATACCCCGCACGAGAACGCCCAGTTCTTGGTCTTCTGCGCCGCGGTGATCCGCGCCGTGCACAAGTTCTCTGGGCTGCTTCGTGTTTCGGTCGCGTCGGCCACCAATGACCACCGCCTGGGCGCCAACGAGGCACCGCCGGCGATCATCTCGATTTTCCTCGGGGAACAGCTGGCCGACGTCTTCGAGCAGATCGCCAAGGGTGCAGCCACCTCGTCAAAAGGCAAGGGCACCATGATCATCGGTGTCGATACGCTGCCGCCACTGCCGACCGATCCGGGTGACCGCAACCGCACCAGCCCGTTCGCGTTCACCGGCAACCGGTTTGAGTTCCGGGCGCCCGGCTCCGGGCAGACGGTTGCCGTGCCGTTGATCGTCCTCAACACGATCATGGCGGACTCGTTGGACTACATGGCCACAACGCTGGAGAAGGCCGTCGAAGACGACGAGGACTTCGACGTGGCAGTGCAGAAGCTGCTGACCGAGATCATCACCGAACACGGTGACGTGGTGTACAACGGGGACGGGTACTCAGAGAAGTGGCAGATCGAGGCGGCTAACCGAGGCCTGCTGAACCTCAAGACCACGCTGGACGCGATTCCGGAGCTGATCAAGCCGGAAGCGATCGAAATCTTCGAGAAATACGGCGTGTTCAGTGAGCGCGAGCTGCACAGCCGCTACGAGGTCCGCTTGGAGCAGTACGCGCTGACCGTCGCGGTAGAGGCGAAGCTGACGATGGAGATCGGGACGACGGTCATCGTGCCGGCCGCGATCCGCTACCAGACCGAGCTGGCGCAGAACGTCGCGGCCTTGAAGAAGGCAGGTCTGGAGCCGGACACGACTGCGCTGGAGGGGGTTTCGACCCCGCTGACCGATCTGTCCGCGGCATTAGCGACGCTGAAGACGGCGCTGTCCGATCACTCGGCAGAGTCGCCGCTCGATGAGGCCAAGCAGGCCCGGGATGAGCTGCTCCCGGCGATGGCGGCAGTCCGCACCGCCGCGGACACACTGGAAAGCGTTGTCGCGGATGACTTGTGGCCGCTGCCCACCTACCAGGAGATGCTCTACATCCTCTGATAAGCGTCGTCGGGTGTGGGGGTGGGGCCGCGCATGCGGACCCGGGTGATCCGCGACCCCACACCCGGCGATCCGCGTCGCCAGTGCGCCCTGGATGCGCTCTAGCGCCCGGCTGGGCCACCAGAAATCTCAGTGATCAGCCGCTGTGCGGGTGTTGCACCGGTGGTGGGTTGAGCCACGGGTCGTCGGGTTCGCATTGCTTTCGGGCATTTTTATGTTTTCGACGCCGCCTGCCGGCACGTCGGCGATGCGGAGCCGAAGTGATCAGCATCCCGGCTGGTCCTGCTCCGACGATCAGCACGTCGGTATGCCTTGGAAACTGTGGAAGCTGTTGCATCGCTAAACCTCCCCGCTGTAGCGGAAACGTGCGTTTCGTGTTAAAGCGAAACTGCGGAGCACCTCATGGCACAACGTTCGTTTCGCCTTTATAGTGTGGTGATGCCCAAACTCAGTGAAAGCGCGTGGGAAACGCGCAGGCGACATGTGATGGTCAGTGCCTGGAAGTGTTTCTCGAGGGAGGGTTTCCAAGCGACGACCATGGACGAGATCATTGCCGAGTCGGGCATGTCATCCAGCTCGGTCTATCGCTACTTCGCCAGCAAGGACGAACTGATCGGCTCAGCTGCCGAAGAGTCGCTGACCACGACCAAGGGTGTGCTCGACGAGCTGAAGCTGCGCAGCCCGGCGCCCGGTCCGCGCGAGACGCTCACCGCGATCGCCCATGCCTTGCAACGCCAGATCGACCAACCCGATTACGACCTGTCCAAGATCACCGTCAATGCGTGGGCCGAAGCCCTTCGCCAGCCCCCGCTACATCAGCGGGCACGCCGCTTCTACCGTGAAACGCACAAGACGTTGGTCGAACTGGCGCGGCTGTGGCAATCGGAGGGACTGGTCGCGCCCGACGATGATCCCACCGCGATAGCGGACCTGTTCATCACGTTGATGCCGGGAATGATCATCACCCGCCACTTCTACAAGGTGGCCACAGCCGCCCGTCTGGCCGAAGGCATGGTCGCCTTCGCCGCCGCCGAACCGTAGATCCGTTCGGTCCGTCGCTACCGCGCGCCTCTTTACGTGACGCATTAGTGTCAGAGCATGGCTCGGAACAAGGCTCTGTCGAAGCTTTTCCTGGAATGGCCCGTCGTCCGTCAATTGCGTTCGGGCGACCTGTTCGGCCGCGGGCCGGCAGTGACCTCCAAGCACACTCGCGAGATCACCGCGCGCACGACGACGGCCGACCGGGTCGTGCAAAGCGTCTGCCCTTACTGCGCGGTCGGCTGCGGTCAGCGGGTTTACGTCAAGGACGAGAAGGTCGTGCAGATCGAGGGCGATCCTGACTCGCCGATCTCGCGAGGCCGGCTGTGCCCCAAGGGTTCGGCCAGCGAGCAACTGGTCAATTCGCCGGGTCGCCAAATCGACGTGCTCTACCGCGCCCCACGCGCGACCGAATGGCAGCGCCTCGACCTGGACAGCGCCATCGACATGATCGCCGACCGCTTCCTGGAGTCCCGCCGCCATACCTGGCAGGACATCGACAAGAAGGGTCACCTGCTGCGCCGCACCATGGGTATCGCATCGCTGGGCGGCGCGACGCTGGACAACGAAGAGAACTACCTCATCAAGAAGCTCTTCACCGCCGCGGGCGCGATCCAGATCGAGAACCAAGCCCGTATTTGACACTCCGCCACGGTTCCCGGTCTGGGAGCCTCCTTCGGGCGCGGCGGCGCCACCCAATCACTGCAAGACATGGCGAACGCGGACTGCATCGTCATCCAGGGTTCCAACATGGCCGAGTGCCACCCGGTCGGGTTCCAGTGGGTGGAGGAGGCCAGGGCCCGCGGTGCGCGGGTGATCCACGTCGACCCACGCTTCACCCGCACGTCGGCGGTGGCGGACAAACACATTCCGATCAGGGCCGGCTCCGATGTGGTCTTGCTCGGTGCGCTCATCAATCACGTCCTCAGCAACGACCTCTGGTTCAAGGAGTATGTGGTCGCCTACACGAACGCGGCCACCCTGATCAACGAGAACTTCAGGGACGCTGAAGATCTTGGCGGTCTGTTCTCCGGCTTCGATCCTGAAACCGGGCAATACGACCCGTCGACGTGGGCTTACGCCGAATCCGACGGTGACCAGCTGCGTGACGAAACCCTTCAGCACCCGAGGACGGTATTCCAGATCCTCAAGCGGCATTACGCCCGCTACACCCCGGCGATGGTGAGGGACGTCTGCGGTATCAGTATTGAGGATTTCGACTATCTCGCGCGTTCCATCGTCGAGAATTCCGGGCGCGAGCGCACCACCTGCTTCGCGTACGCAGTCGGGTGGACTCAGCATACCCTCGGGGCCCAATTCATCCGCACCGCAACGATTTTACAACTCTTGATGGGCAATGTAGGTCGCCCGGGCAGCGGCATCATGGCACTGCGCGGCCACGCCAGCATCCAGGGGTCCACTGACATTCCGACGTTGTTCAATCTGCTCCCCGGATACCTGCCGATGCCGAAGGCAGGTGTTCACGACACCCTCGCCGACTACCTCGACGCGGTGGGGTCGAAGCAGCAGAAAGGCTTCTGGGCCAACGCCGACACCTACACCGTGAGCCTGCTCAAGGCGTGGTGGGGTGACGCGGCCCGGCAGGACAACGATTGGGCCTACGACTATCTGCCACGGCTGAGCGGCCCGCACGGGACCTACCAGACCGTCATGGGGATGCTGGATGGCGAGGTAGAGGGCTACTTCTTGCTGGGCCAGAACCCCGCGGTCGGGTCGGCGCACGGCCGGATGCAGCGTCTCGGCATGGCCCACCTGAAGTGGCTCGTGGTCCGCGACCTCAACCTCATCGAGTCGGCGACGTGGTGGAAAGACGGACCCGAGATCGCGACCGGCGAACTGTGCACCGAGGAAATCGAGACCGAGGTGTTCTTCTTGCCCGCGGCGACGCATGTGGAGAAGGCGGGATCGTTCACCCAGACGCAGCGGCTGCTGCAATGGCGTCACAAGGCGGTCGAGCCGCCGGGTGACTGCCAGAGCGAATTGCACTTCTTCTACGAACTGGGCAAGCGGATCAGGGAGCGGTTGGCCGGTTCGACCGACGAGCGCGACCGGCCGCTGTTGGAGTTGACCTGGGACTACCCGACCGACGAGAACGGTGACCCCGATGGCGAGGCGGTGCTGGCCGAGGTCAACGGGTATCACGTCACCGGCCCTGACGCCGGTAAGCCTGTGTCGTCGTTCACCGAGCTGTGCGCCGACGGGTCGACGGCTGCCGGCTGCTGGATCTACGCCGGGGTGTACGCGAACGGCATCAACCAGGCCGCCCGCCGCGTACCGCACGGCGGTCCCGGCCCGAGCCAGTCGGAATGGGGCTGGGCTTGGCCGGCTGACCGACGGATTCTCTACAACCGCGCCTCGGCCGACCCGGACGGCAAGCCGTGGAGTGAGCGCAAGAAGTTGATCTGGTGGGACCAAGAGAAGCAGCGGTGGGTCGGGGACGACGTGCCGGACTTCGTGGCCGACCGGGCGCCGGGCAGCCGCCCCGACCCCGAGCTGGGTGGCCCGGCCGCACTGGCCGGCGACGACCCGTTCATCATGCAAGCCGACGGCAAGGGCTGGCTGTTTGCTCCGAAGGGCGTGGTGGACGGGCCGCTGCCCACGCACTACGAACCGCAGGAGTCGCCGGTCGCCAACGCGCTGTATCCCCAACAGCAAAACCCTGCGCGAATGATCTTCCCGCGCAAGGACAATCTGAGCGCGCCCAGCGCCGGAGATCCCGGCGCCGATGTGTACCCGTACGTGTTCACGACATACCGGCTCACCGAGCATCACACCGCCGGCGGCATGAGCCGGTGGCTGCCCTACCTGTCGGAACTGCAACCGGAAATGTTCTGTGAGGTCTCCCCGGAGCTGGCCGCCGAACGCGGCCTCGAGCCCTACGGGTGGGCCACCATCATCTCGCCCCGTGCCGCGATCGAGGCGCGGGTGTTGGTCACCAAGCGGATGACACCGCTGATCATCGGCGGCCACACGGTGCACCAGATCGGGTTGCCGTATCACTGGGGTGTCGGCAGCGACGCGGTGGTCAGCGGGGACGCGGCCAACGATCTGCTCGGCATCACGCTTGATCCGAACGTGCAGATCCAGGAGTCGAAGGCCGGGTCCTGCGACATCCGCCCGGGCCGTCGGCCGCAGGGCGAGGAACTGCTCCGCCTGGTCGCCGAGTACGTGTCTCGCTCGGGCGCCACGGTCGAGACGGACAATGTACGAGTCACCGATGCAGTTTGGGAGATCAACCCGCAGCGCGGGCAGGAGACTAGGGGAGCCGATGGGTCAGCTGACCGGACCGACTGACCCGACCACCGATGCTGGTTGGGACAATCCCAAGCCGCGCAAGGGCTTCTTCACCGACACCTCGATCTGCATCGGCTGCAAGGCCTGCGAAGTGGCCTGCAAGGAGTGGAATCACAACCCGCACGACGGCGACCTCGAACTACTGGGTTCGTCCTACGACAACACCGGCGCGTTGGGGGCGAGCACCTGGCGCCACGTGGCTTTCATCGAGCAGGGCCGAGACCGCATCGAGGAGGCACGCGAATCCGGGCGCGCGCTAATCGATTTGGGTATGCCCGGCGTCCCAGGCGCAGTAGAACCGCCGGAGAACACAGACACCGGGCCGCCGGACACTCCGGAGTTTCGCTGGCTGATGTCTTCCGATGTGTGCAAGCACTGCACACACGCCGGCTGCCTGGACGTCTGCCCGACGGGAGCGCTGTTCCGCACCGAGTTCGGCACCGTCGTCGTGCAAGCCGACGTCTGCAACGGCTGCGGCACCTGCGTCGCCGGATGCCCGTTCGGTGTGGTCGAGCGGCGAAATGACGGCACCTACACCACACCGGCGCAGCGACCCGGCCGCCCGGTGGAGAAGCCCGTCACCGGTGT
>JBEKNM010000127.1:0-9580 GCA_049522835.1 Mycobacterium sp. | reverse complement strand
TACCGACTGCTGCGAGAACAGCACTTAGGGTGAGCAGGTGCTCGACTACATCCGCGATGCCGCGGAGATCTATCGACAGTCGTTCGCGACCATCCGAGCCGAAGCCGACCTGACGCGATTCCCCGACGACGTCGCACAGGTTGTGGTCCGATTGATCCACACCTGCGGGCAGGTCGATGTCGCCCACCACGTCGCCTTCACCGACGACGTCGTGGCGCGGGCCGGCGCCGCCCTGCGATATGGCGCTCCCGTCCTGTGCGATTCGTCGATGGTGGCCGCCGGGATCACCACCGCACGGCTGCCCGCCGACAACGAGGTCGTGTCGCTAGTGGCCGATCCACGCGCAGTCGAGCTGGCCGCCCGTCGGCAGACCACCCGTTCGGCGGCGGGCGTAGAGCTGTGGGCTGACCGGCTGGCCGGTGCGGTGCTGGCGATCGGCAATGCGCCCACCGCCCTGTTCCGGCTGCTCGAACTGATCGACGAGGGAGCGCCGGCGCCGGCGGCGGTGCTGGGCGGGCCGGTGGGATTCGTCGGGTCGGCGCAGTCCAAGCAGGAGCTCATCGACCGCCCGCGCAGCATGTCCTACCTGGTGGTGCGGGGCCGCCGCGGCGGCAGCGCCATGGCCGCCGCAGCCGTCAACGCGATCGCGAGCGACATCGAATGACTGCCCACGGCACGCTGTGGGGCGTCGGGCTGGGGCCCGGCGACCCGGAGTTAGTGACCGTCAAGGCCGCCCGGGTGATCGGCGAGGCCGACGTGGTGGCCTACCACAGCGCCCGGCACGGTCGCAGCATCGCCCGCGGCATCGCCGAACCGTATCTGCGGCCCGGTCAGATCGAGGAGCACTTGACCTATCCGGTGACCACCGAGGTGACCGATCATCCCGGCGGCTACGCCGGTGCCATCGAGGACTTCTACGCCGATGCCACCCGACGCATCGCCGCCCACCTTGATGCCGGTCGCAATGTGGCACTGCTGGCCGAGGGTGACCCGCTGTTCTACAGCTCATACATGCATTTGCACACCCGGCTCACGCACCGTTTCAACGCCGTCATCGTGCCGGGCGTGACGTCGGTGAGCGCGGCCTCGGCCGCTATCGCGACACCGTTGGTCGCCGGTGACCAGGTGCTGTCGGTGCTGCCGGGCACGTTGCCGGTAGCCGAGCTGACCCGCCGGCTCGCTGACGCCGACGCGGCCGTGGTGCTCAAACTAGGTCGTTCATATCACACTGTGCGAGAAGCGCTTTCGGCGTCCGGTCAGCTTGACAACGCGTTCTATGTGGAGCGGGCAAGCACCGCCGGACAACGCATACTGCCCGCCGCCGACGTCGACGAAACCAGCGTGCCCTATTTTTCGCTCGCTTTACTGCCGGGCGGGCGGCGTGATCGGCAGTCGTCGCCGGCCGGCATGGTCGCGGTGGTAGGCCTGGGGCCTGGCGACAACGATTGGATGACACCGCAGAGCCGACGCGAACTGGCTGCGGCGACCGATCTGATCGGCTACGGCGGCTATCTGGAGCGTGTCCCCGTCCGCGATGGCCAGCGCCGTCATCCCAGCGACAACACCGACGAACCCGCGCGAGCGCGACTGGCCTGCGCGCTGGCCGAGCAGGGACATGCGGTGGCGGTGGTGTCGTCTGGCGATCCGGGGGTGTTCGCGATGGCCACCGCTGTTCTGGAAGAGGCCAAACAATGGCCCGGAGTACAGATCCGAGTCGTTCCGGCGATGACCGCCGCCCAGGCCGTCGCCAGCCGGGTCGGCGCACCGCTGGGTCACGACTACGCAGTGATCTCGTTGTCTGACCGACTCAAACCGTGGACGGTGATCGAGTCGCGCCTAACCGCCGCGGCCGCAGCCGATTTGGTGCTGGCCATCTACAACCCCGCCTCTAAGACGCGGACCTGGCAAGTCGGCGCGATGCGGGATTTGCTGCTGGCCCACCGCGAACCCGGCACTCCGGTAGTGATCGGCCGAAATGTGTCGGGGCCGGACGAATCTGTCCGCGTGGTGCGGCTGGCCGACCTGAACCCGGCCGAGATTGATATGCGTTGCCTGCTGATCGTCGGGTCTTCCCAAACACAATGGTACTCAGAGGATTCCGGCGACCGGGTGTTCACGCCTCGGCGCTACCCGTAGCAAGCCTGCATGCGGTTTGACAGGCGACCTAACCGTTCGCGCCCCCGTTGAGGGCCATCGCAACAAAATCGAGACGCCACAGTGACTCGAATAGTTTGCGGCCGAAGTTCTGCAGGTCAGCCACGTTGGCTCCGGGCGACCGTCCAGTCTGCACCACACGCTCAGTAATCTCACGAATCGTGCGAAGGCCATCGACGTTCTGCACAAATGGCAACTGCGCAGAGTTGAGAGCCATACGCCAGTTCGTCCGAAAAATCTCATTGCCGTTGAGACCGCACCGCATGCGCATCTGCGGAACATAATCCAGGGCATCAGCCGTCGAAAAATCGATTTTATAGCTTTCTTTCGGTCGGTCCTCACGGCACACCATGAAGAAATGGCAGGCGCCGAATACGCGGAGACGCTCCATCACGGACCAGAGCTTGCGCTCAGGCAACGCGTTTATGATCCGATGAGGCTCAGTCCCCGGCGTAAACCAATCATGGGGATAATACGGGGCATTAAGGAGCCATCCCTGAAATGCGAGTCCACACGAGTCGACAAGATTGAGAATGTCATCGACAGAGTAACTACGGTCGCGACCGTGCAAAAATGTATCCACGATCGCGCCATCGTAGACTAATTCATCGCCCTCGATCTCGATGTAGCTCTGGAGCGGGTGCCCCGCCGGCAGCAACGCCATTGTCTCTCTGGCCATTTGGACGCCGACATCGTCCTGATGCAGACCCAAGTCACGGAAGACGGATTGCAGCGTCTCAACTCCGATTCGACCGTATTTTGCGTACATCGTCAGGCCGATAGTGCCATGCGGCCGCAAAACACTTCCGAGGGTTTTCATGCCTACCGCCGGATCTGCCATATGATGTAAAACGCCGGTCGATACAATGAGGTCGAAGTCGAGTCCCAGCGTCGGCAACTCTTCGATCGGAAGCAGATGCAACTCGAGGTTCCACAGCCCGTGCTTTTCTTTGAGATATTGCTGGTGGTCCAGTGAGGGCTGGCTAATATCGACCGCTACAATCTTCGCAGCACGGTTCTTGATCGCAAAAGCGGCTGCCTGGTTGGTGCCGCAGCCCGCGATAAGAATATCGATATCGGGTTTGAATTCCCGATCGGGAAATAAAACCCGGTGAAAGTTGCTCGGGTCGTACCAATGCCAGACACCATCGCCGATTGCTTCGAGGTCTTGTATCGGTAGTGGGTACCGCCACCGTTGGTACTGACGAGAGACAACATCGGCGAGCGGATCGCTCTTTTCCTGAGCGGTGACGTCTTCGCGGTCAACTTCCACCGGAGGATTATGGGTGACCGCCGTCACGGTCCGCAAGCATCAAGGACCTCGGCATGACGGGACGGTCCCCTACCCGGTTGCTAGCGGAAAGCTGCGCCACAAAACGACATTCGGTGCAGAACTTAGCCAAGCACCTCGGCTACACACACCGCCGCATCGGCGACGAGAGCGTCGCTGGGTTCGGCGTTATAGCCGCCACCAGCACGATCGGACATGATCGCAATCACGTAGGGCACGTCGCGGGGCGACCATACAACGGCGATATCGTTTGCGCGCCCGTAGTCGCCTGATCCGGTCTTGTCCATTACCTGCCATTTGCCCGGAAATGCCGCCCGGATCCGCTTGTCGCCGGTGGTGTTGCGCGCCATCCAGTCCGCCAGCAGCGCACGTTCGGCGGGACGCAAGCCACCACCGACAACTAGCAGTTGATAGACAATGCTTATCGCACGGGGAGTCGTGGTGTCTTGCTTGTCGGCGGGCGGGACTCGGTTCAACTCCGGTTCTTTCTGGTCCAATCGGCTGACGGTGTCCCCCAGGCTGCGTAGGTAGCCGGTGAAGGCCGTGGGCCCGCCCAGATCGGCCAGCAGCAGATTGGCGGCGGTGCCGTCGCTGAAGCGTATTGCCGCATCACACAGTTGCCCGATTGTCATTCCCGTCTTGACGTGTTGTTCAGTAATCGGCGAGGTCGACAGGATGTCGGCAGTCGTGAACCTGATCATGGCGTTCAGGTGCGCCAATGGGCTTTTGTGGAGGACTGCCGCGACGAGTGGCACCTTGAATGTGGAGCAGAACGCGAATCGCTCATCGGCGCGGTATGCGATCTTGGCGCTCTCGCCGTCTGCCAGCACGCACACACCAAGCCGAGCGTGGTATTTCCGCTCGAGTTCGGCAAAGCGATGGGCCACGTCTGCTCCTGCCACCCCGGTTGTTGAAGTGGCATGACTACCGGTGACGCCGCGTGCGCAACCGATAAGCGGAACAAGCGTGGCCGTTGCCAGCAACCCGCGGCGGGTCAGCCGCCGATTGCCTACTTCAGACACGCATCTGGTGAAAAGCCGAGTTGGTCCGCATTTTGCGAATCGTAGTCCCCGCTGCTCGGCACCATCGGGTTGACGACGCAGCCATCTGTGGCCCATCAACCGGTCCCCCGGCGCGCAACATCTGCGACGATCCGTCGTAGACTCGCCGAGCCCGCGCAATTAAGGTGGTGGCCATTGTCGACCCGCTGCGCCCGGCGTAACCGAGGTCGACACTCATAAACCGGTGGCGATCGCCAGCCCGACACTCATAGACTCAGTCTGGCAACCCAGTCGGCGGCCTCTTCCACGGTGCCCACCACCGTCGCGCCCGCCGGCAGCTGCGGACGCGCCACCATCACCACCGGAATATCCAGCGCGGCAGTAGCATCCAGCTTTGCCCGGGTCATGTCGCCGCCGCTGTTCTTGGTGACCAGCGCGTCAATGCGGTGCTCACATAAGAGCGCGAATTCGTCGTCGTAGCGATACGGCCCGCGGGACAGCACCAGCTGGTGATGACGCGGCAACAAAGCGCCGTCGGGCTTGGTCACCGCTCGGATCAAAAACCACGCGTCGCTTTCGGCGAAGGCGGCCGTACCCGATCGCCCGGTGGTGAGAAAGACGCGCGAATAGCCCCGCTGTGCAACGGTTTCCGCGGCCTCCATGTCCGACGCCACGAGCATGGCGGCACCGGGATCCCACGCCGGGCGGGCCAATACCAGGTGGGGTATCCCTAATTCGACGCACACTTCGACGGCGTGCGCGGTCATGGCTGCCGCGAACGGGTGGGTAGCGTCGACCACGGCGTCGATGCGCTCCTCTCGCAGCCAACGCCGCAGCCCGTCAACACCGCCGAACCCGCCGATGCGTACCGGCCCGACCGGCAGGGCCGGGTCCGGCACCCGGCCGGCCAGCGAGCTGATGATGTCGACCTGCAGGTGCAGCCGCCTGGCCAATGCGCGCCCCTCGGCGGTGCCGCCGAGCAGCAGCACCCGCATTAGTGCAGCCCGCGGCCGCGTCGTGCCGCCGAGTACAGGTAGCTGTCGGTGAAGCCCTCGGCGGCCAGCACATCGCCAACGATGATGACGGCAGTCTTGGTGATGTTGGCGTCATGCATTTGCCCGGTGATGTCGCTCAGCGTGCCACGCAGCACGGTCTGCTGCGGCCAGCTTGCGAAAGCCACTACCGCGGCGGGTGTTTCGGGTCTGTAGCCACCTTCCAGTAGTTGCGGGACCACGGCGGCGATCTGGGCGGCGGCCAGGTGCAAGACCAAAGTGGCGCCGGAATGGGCGAGGGCGGGCAGGTCTTCGCCGGGCGGCATGGGTGTCGATAAGGTGGCCACTCGGGTCAGCGTCACCGTCTGCGCCACGCCCGGCACGGTGAGCTCGCGTTTTAGAGCCGCCGCGGCTGCGGCAAAAGCCGGTACGCCCGGCACGATTTCGTAACCGATACCCAATGCATCGAGCCGGCGGCACTGCTCGGCGAGCGCGCTGTACAGCGAAGGGTCACCGGAGTGCAGCCGCGCCACGTCCTGGCCGGCGGCGTCGGCGTCGGCGAGTTCGGTCACGATCTGGTCTAGCGTCAGCGGGCCGGTGTCAATGACTTTCGCGTCGGACGGGCACAGTGCCAGCAGGGCGTCGGGCATGATCGAACCCGCGTACAGACACACCCGGCATCGACTGAGCAGGCGCTGGCCGCGGACAGTCATCAGGTCGGCGGCGCCCGGGCCCGCGCCGATGAAATATACCGTCATCTTGTCACCACCCACTGGGTGACTGGATACTGCGGGCGCCAACTGGTGAAGCCGCCCAGCGGCATGCCCTGATAGTGCTGGAAGCGCCGCAGGTGACCGCCGATCTGCGAATATGCTTGTGCCAGAACAGCTTCAGATTCGATGGTGACCGCGTTCGCGACTAGGCGTCCGCCGGAGGGCAGGTTGTCGAGGCAGGCGTCGAGCAGTCCGGGCTGGGTCAGGGCGCCGCCGATGAAGATCACCGACGGCGCTTCGGCACCGTTGAACGCGTCGGGTGCTTCGCCGCGCACGTCGATTTCCAGGCCCGAGGCGGCGGCATTGAACCCGATGTTGAGGCGGCGCGGCTCGTGGCGTTCGAACGCCACCGCGGTGCAGCCCGGCCAGCTCCGGCACCACTCGACCGCGATGCTGCCCGAGCCCGCGCCGACATCCCATAACCGCTCCCCTGGCCGCGGCCGCAGTGCCGCCAAGGTCACCGCCCGGATCGCGTGTTTGGTGATCTGTCCGTCGGTAACGAAAGCATCGTCGGGCAGTGGCGACATGCGCTCGTCGGGAAGGTAGCGGACGGCGATCACGTTGAGATCGTCGACGTCCGGGTGCGCGTCGGTGGACCACTGGCCGGCGGTGCCGTCGCGGCGGCGTTCCTCTGGGCCGCCGAGCTGTTCGAGCACGCTGAGTTCGGAATCGCCCCGGCCGTACGCGTTGAGCAGTACCGCCAGCGCGTTCGGGGTGGTCCGGTCGCTCGACAACACGATCGCCTGGCCGCCGCGGCGAACCGCGGTATGCGGCTGGGCGGTGACCAGGCTGATCACCTCGGTGTCGTGGACGTTCCAGCCCATCCGCGCACACGCCAGCGTCACCGATGACACGTGCGGCAGCACCCTCACTTTTTCGGCGCCGAACAAGCGGATCAGGGAGCCGCCAATGCCGTGCATTAGTGGGTCGCCGCTGGCGACGATGTGCATGTCGTCGGGCGCGTCGACGGGCAGTGCTTGCAGGGCGGGCAGCATCGGGGAAGGCCATTCCCGGCGAGCGCCGGCAACCGTGTCGTCGAGCAGGCCGAGCTGTCGCGTTGCGCCGTAAATTACTGTGGCCTTTTGTAATTCGGCTCGGGAAGTCGCCGAGAGCCCCGCCGTGCCGTCGGCGCCGATTCCGACAACGATGATCATCGCGGCATCCTGCGCCAGACGGACTGCGGCAGCAGCCTCATCACGATGGACATCGGCCGCAGCGCCCATGGGATCCAGACCGTGCGCCGCCCCTTGGCCAGTGCCCGCGCGGTCGCGGCGGCCACCTGCGCCGGTGTGCTGGGCAGCGGCGCCGGCGTCATGCCCTGGGTCATGCGCCCGATGACGAATCCCGGGCGCGCGACCAGCAACCGCACCCCGGTGCCGTGCAGCGCGTCGGCCAAGCCGCTGGCGAAGCCGTCCAGGCCGGCCTTGGCCGAGCCGTAGACGTAGTTGGCGCGGCGCACCCGAACCCCGGCCACCGAGGAGAACACCACCAGTGATCCGCCGCCGGCCGTGCGCATGGCGGTGGCTAGATGGGTGAGCATGCTGACTTGTGCGACGTAGTCGGTGTGCACGACGGCGACTGCGTGGGCGGCGTCGATCTCGGCGCGGGCCTGGTCGCCGAGAATGCCGAACGCCAGGACCGCGGTCTTGATGGGGCCGTGTTCGGCGACGATCGAAGCGACTAACGGGCCGTGCGAGGCCAGATCGTCGGCGTCGAACTCCCTGGTGTGCACCGCGGCTGCGCCGGCGGCTTTGAGGGTGGTGAACTGGTCACCAAGCTGGTCGGCCTTCCGTGCAGCCAGCACCACCGTGGCTTGGGGAGCCAGGCGCCGGGCGAGTTCGATGCCGATCTCGCTGCGGCCGCCGAGAATTACTACCGGTCCAGCGCCCGTGTCGTCCACAGCTGCGATTATGGCCTGCGCTAGCGTGAGCGGTGATGGCGAATACCACGACCCGGCTCACCGACGACGCGCTGGCGTTTCTCACCGAACGCCACCTGGCCATGTTGACCACGTTGCGAGCCGACAACTCGCCGCATGTGGTGGCGGTCGGTTTCACCTTCGATCCCAGGACACATATCGCGCGGGTCATCACCAGCGGTGGCTCCCAGAAGGCGGTCAATGCCGACCGCGCCGGGATAGCGGTGCTCAGCCAGGTCGACGGCGCTCGGTGGCTGTCGTTGGAGGGCCGGTCCAAGGTCAACAGTGCAGTCGACGCCGTGCGCGACGCCGAACTGCGCTACGCGCAGCGCTACCGCACCCCGCGTGCCAATCCACGACGGGTCGTCATCGAGGTCCAGGTGGAGCGGGTGCTGGGATCGTCGGATCTGCTCGATCGGGGCAAATAGTTAGGCGCTGAGCGGGGATTCAGTGCCGCGGTTCAACGTTGCGCGACAGAACCATGGCCGACCCTTACAGCTATGGCTCTTCGAGGAGTCCGACTACGCATCGAAACACGGGTGGTGCTGCGCTGACGGCATGCCAGATCACTCGCGCGCTGCTCGGCGTAGCAAAGCTGAATAACCCGAACCGCAAATCGCCGATACCATCGGCTAGAGGCGGAGATGTCACCCACTGGGGATCCGCAGGGTTTCTCGGCGTCTCCTTCATGGCTCCGCTGAGCCAGAGAACAGTACGTGGGAGGACGTAATGAGTGGGGACGACAGTCAGCTAAAAATAATCCTCGACGACCTTGCACGGTTGACCGGGCAGCCGCCCCCGCCGCAGATACCGCCCGATCAGCTAGCTGCCGGACAATCGGCCATTAGCCAACTGCTGAGGCTGCTTGGCATTGCTTCCAATAGCGGTGATCCCACCGACAGCCTCGACGCCGTGACCGGAGATGCCGAACGCGAGGCTAAGGCTGGCGACGCGCTGACCAAATTTCCCGCGAATGAAGAAGGGTCCTCGGCGAAGCTGGCCGGCGTCGGCAGTCAAGACCCATTGGCACAGATGGTTCAGCAGATTCCGCAGATGCTCGCCGGCGCCATTGGTGGTGTGCTGCAACCGCTGGCCCAGATTCCGCAGCAGGTTGCTCAGATCGGACAGCAAGCGATGCAAGCGGGTATGGGTGCGCTTCAGCACGGTGCGGGAGGAGCCGCTGCGGCCGGCGAGGCCATTCCCGGCGAATTACTCGGGGCAAGCAGCGGTGCCGACGAGCCCGGCAGCGGTGGGGGCGGTGCGGGTGGCGGTGGCCTCGGCGCCACCACACCGACCGCGATGCTTGGCCCACTTCCCGCTCCGTCTGCCGGTACCGAACCCGCGTCGTCGCATACCAGTTCACCAGCGCCACCGAATGCGTCAGCGCCAACGACCGCGCCAAGGGGAGCGATGGGCGCGATGCCGATGATGCCGCCCGGTGCCATGCACGG
>JBEKNM010000126.1:0-9602 GCA_049522835.1 Mycobacterium sp. | reverse complement strand
GGTGTGTGGTGGGTGGGTGGTGTGGGTGGTGTTGAGGCTGGTGCGGAAAGCGATGGTGTCGTCGGCGTCGCGCTGCAGGGTACCGATGCTTATGTACTTGCTTCCGTGCTGGGCGCTGTGCAGCGTGTCGCTGACGGCTTGAGTGAGCAGGGGGTGGGCGCTGATCTCTATGAAGGTGTGGTGATCGGCGCCCGCAGCGGTGATGGCCTGCTGGAAGCGCACCGGATTGCGCATGTTGGTGGCCCAGTGCTCGGCGTCGAATGCCGGGCGGGTCTCCAGGTCTTCATACGTGGTGGAGATGATCGGAATGGTCGGTGGCCGCGGAGTCAGATCGGCCAGCTCCGAACGCATCTGGGGTTGCAGTGTGTCCATGGCGGGGTTGTGCGGTGCCACTTCGATGTTGACCCGCGCGGCGAAGCGGTCTGTGGAGCGCACCTCGGCGATCAAAGCGTCGATCTGCTCGCACGGTCCGGCGATCACAGTTTGGCGCGGCGAGTTGTAGATCGCCAAAGTCACCTGCGGGTAGTCGGCGATCAACGCGTCGGTGGCGGCGACATCGAGCCCGAGCAGCGCCATTCCGCCCTGTCCGGACAGCGGGGCCATCAGTCGCGACCGGGTCGCAGTCACCCGCAATCCCTCGGCGGGGGTGAGAGCTCCGGCGACCACCGCGGCGGCCACCTCGCCCATCGAGTGTCCGATGACCAGGTCGGGGTGCACCCCATAAGAGCGCCACAATCCGGTCAGCCCCAGCTGCATGCCGATCAATCCCAGCTGGATCTGTTCGATGCCGACCAATTCCTTGCCGCCGGCGATCACGTCGTGCAGCGAAAATCCCGCCTGTTCGACGAACACCGGTTCCAGTTCGGCGACCGCCTGGGCGAATGCGGGTTCGTCGGCCAGCAATTGGCGGCCCATCCCGGCCCACTGCGATCCGCGCCCGGAGTAGACGAACACCGTGCCCGGGCCACCTGAACCCTCGTGCGGGCCCACCACGCCGGGGGCGTGCCGGCCGGCGGCCAGTTCGCGCAACCCCGCCACCGCCTGGGCGCGTTCGCGGGCCACCACGGTGCCGAACTTGGGCTGCCGGGCACGGTGATGATTGACCGTGTGAGCCACATCGGCCAGGGCCACGTCGCTGCCGGGCCCCTCCATCCAATCGGCCAGCACCGCCGCCGTCGCCGCCACCCGCTGTGGTGTCTTGCCCGCCACCACCAACGTCGACACCCCGGGATCAGCGCCCCGCGTCGGTGCCGGAGCCACTTCTTGGCCCTGCTCGAGCACCACGTGCGCGTTCGTGCCACCGAATCCGAACGACGACACCCCGGCCCGGCGCGGATGCCCCGTGTCCGGCCAAGCGGTTTGTGTGTCGACGACTGTCATCCTCAAGTCGGCAAAGGGAATGAGCGGGTTGGGACTTTCGAATCGCTGGTTCGGCGGAATTTGGCCACGCTGCAGCGCCAGTACGGTCTTGATGAATCCCGCGATCCCAGCCGCAGCCTCCGTGTGACCCAGGTTGGTTTTGAGGGCGCCGATGAGCAGGGGAGAATCCTCGGCACGTCCGCGACCCAGCACCGTGCCAAGGGCGCGTGCTTCGATCGGATCGCCCAATCGTGTTCCGGTTCCATGTGTTTCGACGTAGTCGACCTCGCTCGGCTGCATCCCGGCGTTGGCGTAGGCCGCGCGCAGCACCGCCATTTGGGCCGCTGGGTTGGGGGCCATCAGCCCGTTGGAGCGGCCGTCTTGGTTGACCGCCGAACCGCAGATCACTGCCAGTACCCGATCCCCGTCGCGCTGCGCGTCGGTCAACCGCTTGAGCACCACCACTCCGGCGCCCTCACCGCGCACGAACCCGTCGGCCGCGGCATCGAATGCGCGGCAGTTACCTGTCGGTGACAGCACGCCGAATTGGTCGAAACCGCGGAAAATCGCCGGGGTCAACAACAAGTTCACTCCAGCTGCGATTGCCAGCCGGGAGTCGTCCGTCCGAAGACTCTGGCAGGCCAGGTGTATGGCCACCAGCGACGACGAACATGCGGTGTCGACTGTCAGGGAGGGACCACGCAGGTCAAGAAAATACGAGAGGCGATTGGCGATGATGCTCGTCGCGCCCCCGGTGTTGTTCCATCCGTCGACTTGGCACAGATCGGTGGAAGCAATAGCTCCGTATTCACTCGAACAAGAGCCGGCGAACACTCCCGTCTGCGATCGGCGCAGCGACGTGGGGGGAATTCCGGCGTGCTCCAGCGCTTCCCAGGCCACTTCCAGCAGCAGGCGTTGCTGGGGGTCCATCTTGGCTGCTTCGCTGGGGGAGATCTCGAAGAATTCCGCATCGAAGGCGTCGATGTCGGGCAGGAATGAGCCCCAGCGCGTCGTGCGTGCGAGCGCTGCTTGTACTTCGGGTGAGCCGTCGTCGAAGAGTTCCCAACGCTCGGGGGAAACCTCGCCGATCGAGGTGTGGCGGTCACAAATGAACTGCCACAACGCATCTGGTCCAGATATCTCCCCGGGAAAGCGACACCCCATTCCGATGACGGCGATCGGCTCGTCGAATGAGCTCCGGGCCGGGCGCTTGAGCGCCGCGTCGGACTCAGGGTCGGGTTCGGGCGCGGTGAGGTAAGCGGCCAGCGCATTGATTGTCGGGTGCTCCCAGAATTCGATGGGGGAGACGGTCTTGCCCAACAGCTCGGACAGTTCACCGGACAGTACGACCGAGTCGCGGGATCCGACGCCGAGGTCGGACAGCGACAGATTGGGGTCGACCTCGTCCGGTGTACAGCCGATGTTGGTCACCAGATAGTCGACCAGCCAGTGACGTAAGTCGGCTTCGTTGTTGATGCTCGATGTCATGCAGATCCGTCCAACCGGTTGAATCCCTCACTTCGGTAACGTTCGACGCAGGCTGAACGCCGGATCTTGCCGCTCGTTGTGATCGGGATCGAACCAGGTGACACCAAAACAAGATCGGCGACCCGCAGACTGTGCGACTTCGATATCGCCGATGTCACTTCGCGCTTAACCGAGCGAAGTTTGAGCATCGCCTCTTCCGCGGAAGTTCCGCGGCCCTTCAGTTCGATGATCGCCACCAGTTGCTCGGTGATGTCGTCCGGCACGGATATCGCCGCGACTCGGCCTCCGGTGATTTCCTGAATCGTCGCCTCGATGTCGTCGGGATAGTGGTTGCGCCCATCCACGATGAGAAGGTCTTTGATGCGGCCCATGATGAACAGTTCGCCGTCGGACATCACGCCCAGGTCGCCGGTCCGCAGCCAGGGTCCCTCCGGTGTTCCCGGTGCGGGATCGGGGAGCTTTGCGTTGAACGTGCGCGCAGTCTGCTCGGGCTTGCGCCAATACCCCAAGGCCACGTTGTCGCCCTGCACCCAGATCTCACCGACGGTTCCCGCAGGATTCTCTGTCATCGTCTCCGGGTTGACGATTCGCACGTCCGACGTGCGCGGCTCACCGTAGCTGATGAGTTCGGTTCCGACCGTTCCCTCGATTCCGCAGGGTCGTGCTTGACCGGCGGTCAAGTTCTCGTAGTCGAAACGCACCATCTTGGGCGGGAGGCTGGCTTCGGGAGTCGCCACGAACAGGGTCGCCTCCGCGAGCCCGTAAGAGGGTCGTAACGCAGTTGGGCTCAGCCCGAAACGAGCGAAACGCTCGGTGAAACGCTTTACCGTCGCGACATGGATTCGCTCACTGCCGCTGACGATTCCGACCACCTCGCTGAGGTCCAGCCCGGCCATATCTTCGTCGGATGTTCTCCGCACGGCCAGTTCGAAGGCGAAATTCGGTGCGGCAGAGAAGGACCGATTGGTTTTTGCGAGCAGTTGGATCCAGCAGGCCGGTCGACGGAGAAATGACATAGGGCTCAAGAGCACTGCGCTGCGTCCAGCTACCAGCGGCGCGCATATGCCGAGAATCAGGCCCATATCGTGGTACAGGGGTAGCCACGACACCACGGTCGACGGAACCCTTGCCGGATCTCCGAAGTAGTCAGACATCGCCTGCTCGACGTTAGTGATGACGTTCTTGTGGGACACGACTACGCCGGCCGGAGTGCGCGTCGACCCCGACGTGTATTGAAGATAGGCTGCGCCGGAAGAGAATTGATGGGTCTCCGGCAGCTCGCGTGGCGAATCCAAGTCGAGCAGGTCGACCTCGATGACAAACGGCGCAGGCTGTCCGTGCTGCGCGCGGGCGTATTTGTTCACGTCGCCGATCGCAGCGGACGTCGTGAGAATGGCGACCGGCTGCGAATCCTGCAACACCGACGAAACCCGGTCGTCGTGAATACCATACTGCGGTACTGAGAGCGGAACCGCGATGAAACCGGCCTGCAGCGCCCCGAGGAAAGCCACGACGTATTCGAGTCCCTGCGGCGCCAGTATCGCCGCCCGATCGCCCGGCGAGCCACAGAGTGCCAGCTCTTCAGCAACCACCCGTGCACGCCGGAACACTTGCGACCACGTCAGGCTCTCGGCAAACCCATTTGGGTCTTGGCCGTAGTCCATGAACGTGACCGCGGCAGCATCCGGCTGCTGTTCGGCGCGCGCCCGCAGCAAAACGGGGATAGAAGAGTCGGCTAACGGCATTGCATACCTTCCCATGGTGGGTGTAGTCGTCAGTATGGGCACGCGACCTGTGTGTCCGCTGTCGAGCAGCTTTGCGGGCCAGTTCAGGGCCGGGTAACCTGCCAGCTATCAGCTGGCGCGGCCCTTGCAAGGTGTTGGCGCACGACACCCGTTGGTCCCAGTATCGTGCGGCTACTACTTGGATGGTCGGGAGCGTGATGATCTTGCGGTCCCGACAACCAACCCCTTATAGCACCGTAAGCGCGTTTTACCGCAAACGTCGAGGATTTAGGAAATCCACAGCTAGCGCATAAACACGCAGGCGAATTTCATGGGTTTGAGCTGGGGCTGAATGTCCAAATATTTGACACGGGGCGTCGGTTGACCGGTAGGTCGGTGAGACTCGTGGTGCAGGGGTGACACGTGCTTAATAGAGTGTTCGAGGGTGCGGTATAGTGTGGCGGCGGCCAAACGGCCATTTTGGGACTAGCGCACGGTTTTTGTCAGCGGTGGGTCGTCACGCTCCGTCAGCGGTAGGCCTTCGTGCATCGCTTTGCTGGGCGCTGGTCGGGGACCGGCCTGGCTGGATGGATTTCCGGGCCGGGGTCTGCGCGGCCGGGCTACCGTCGGCAGGCGCAGCGAAATGAGGATCGACGACGACCTGGATCACGACTGCCGACCCGCAGGCCACCCGATCGTCGGCCCAGCTAATCTTTGCCGAGCGAACGAAGGGTCCGCTGCTCGATGTCTTTCACCAGCTCTGGCAAATTGCTGTTGAGGTAGAAATGATGTCCGGGGAACACCCGAACGGTGAATTCCTCCGTCGTGCGATCGCGCCAGGCCGCCACGTTCTCATAAGCCACAATGATGTCGTCGTCCCCGACAAACGCGTAGATCGGGCACGACACCGTCACCTCTGGTGGGCGGGTATAACCGGCAATGGCCCGGACGCTTTGCAATGTCGGAAGCATGGTCGCGACGAATTCCTCGTTGGCCACCAGCTCTGGATTCGTGTCGGTCATCTGGGCAACCAAGTTCATGATGTCGCGATCAGACCCCTGCAGTTCCTTGTACCGGATATGACCCGGTGCCGCGCAGGACGACACAAAGAGAGCGGCGACCGGGTGTCCGGCGGATTGGAACCGCAGCGCCACTTCAAATGCCAACAGCCCGCCCATACTGTGACCAAAAAAGGCCACCTGACCGTGGGTTTCGGCAGACGGCGCCATCATGGTAAAGATTTCGTCCGCCAGCGCGGGAATGCTTGTGAGCTGCGTGAGGCCATGCCCACCCGGCCGTTCCGGATATTGGACGGCAATCCGTTTGATGTCCGCGGAGAAAGCCTTGGCAAACGGAACGTAAAAGGTCGCGGATCCACCGGCATGCGGAAATATGTATAGCCTCGGTGCGGGCAGCTTCGCGTCGTCTCCACTTCGGTCGGTCGGTCCGTTCACTGAGCCAGCCTACCTCGGTGCCATAAAACCGGGGATGCCATAAGACCGGCCGCAACCCTGCTCGGCAACTTCGGGACATATATGCTCAGGCTTTGGCAGGTCCCGGGATCGGCTGCAGTTCGGGCATGGGCGCCGGGGTCGATTGGAGGTCAGTTCGATGTCTGGCTATGCGGCACGGCGCGACCAACGCGGTTTCTGGGGGTTCACCCGCGAGGACGTTTCGGTGGGCTGGCCCACGACGGGCGGGTGGGTGTCGGCGGGCCCGGACCTCTCGAGTTCTCGGCAAACTCCGTTCGCCAATGCCCGACACACCGGCCTCGCCACCGCTGTCACAGACGTAACACCAGGCACACTGGTAACAACAGGAATTTTGTAAGACGCCAGGAGGGCATGGCCATGTACCGAGTCTTTGAAGCGCTGGACGAATTGGGCGCCATCGTTGAAGAAGCCCGTGGCGTGCCGATGACGGCGGGCTGCGTGGTGCCGCGTGGCGATGTGCTGGAGCTAATCGACGACATCAAAGATGCGATCCCCGGTGAACTCGACGATGCCCAGGATGTGCTGGACGCGCGCGATTCGATGCTGCACGACGCCAAGGCCCACGCCGATTCCATGGTGTCCTCGGCGACCACCGAGTCGGAGTCGATGATCAACCACGTCCGCGCCGAGGCCGACCGGATCCTGTCCGACGCGAAAGCGCAGGCCGACCGGATGGTGAGCGAGGCGCGCCAGCACAGCGAACGGCTGGTCGGCGAGGCTCGCGAGGAGTCGATTCGCATCGCCACCGCGGCAAAACGTGAATACGAGGCCAGCGTCGGTCGCGCCAAAGGCGAATGTGACCGGCTGATGGAAAACGGCAACATCTCCTACGAGAAGGCCGTGCAGGAGGGCATCAAGGAGCAGCAACGCCTGGTGTCGCAGAATGAGGTGGTGCAGGCCGCCAACGCGGAATCCACACGTCTGATCGACACCGCCCACGCCGAGGCCGACCGGCTTCGTGGCGAGTGCGACATCTACGTCGACAACAAGCTCGCCGAGTTCGAGGAATTCCTCAACGGCACGATCCGCTCCGTCGGTCGTGGCCGCCACCAACTGCGTACCGCAGCCGGTACGCACGATTACGCGACGCGTTAACCCGAAAGCCCTGCTCCCTCCGGCCGGCGGCGCGCGCCAACGGCCGGTCGACGGCGACTATGTCCTGGCGCTACGCCGCCGGCGCCGTAGGATTTCTGCTATGGCGCGGCAGCACAGCAGCACGGCACAGCAACATCGGACCTCGCCGATGTCGGTCGACGTCACCCGGCTGGGGCGACGTCCAGGAGCGATGATCACCCTGCGGCACGCCGTGCCCAGCCCGTCACGCATCGGTCTGGACATGATCGCTATCGAGCAGGGCGCTCCGTTGGACCTGGATGTGCGGGTGGAGTCGGTTTCGGAAGGCGTGTTGGTGACCGGGACGGTGGCAGGGCCCACCGTCGGCGAGTGCGCCCGTTGTCTGACCCCGGTGGGGGGGCATGTGCAAGTCGGCTTGACCGAATTGTTCGCCTATCCCGACAGCGTGACCGAGGCGACCACCGAGGAGGACGAGGTTCACCGCGTGGTCGGCAATAGAATCGACCTCGAGCAGTGCGTCATCGACGCTGTCGGACTGGACCTCCCGTTTGCCCCGCTGTGCACGCTGGATTGCCCAGGATTGTGCTCGGAATGCGGTGTTCCGCTGGCTAGTGAGCCCGGGCATCACCATGACAACATCGACCCGCGATGGGCCAAGCTGGCGCAGCGCCTCGCCCCGGAGACGGCCGAAGCGCCAGATACACCGCGCGGAGAGCTATGACATCGCGGCAGACACTTCTCGACGCGCTCGGGGTCGATCTGTCCGACGAGCGGCTTACGTTGGCTTTGACACACCGCAGCTATGCCTATGAGAACGGCGGGCTGCCGACCAATGAGCGCCTGGAGTTTCTTGGCGACGCCGTCCTTGGCCTGATCATCACCGACGAGCTCTACCACCGTCATCCAGACCGTCCGGAATCGTACCTGGCCAAACTCAGGAATGGCGTCGTCAATAGCCAGGCGCTGGCCGGGGTTGCGCGAAATCTGTCCGAAGAGGGTCTTGGCGTTCACCTCTACCTAGGGCGCGGTGAGGCGACCAGCGGGGGATCGAACAAGTCGAGCATCTTGGCTGACGGTCTGGAATCGCTGCTGGGCGCGATTTACCTGCAGCACGGAATCGAGGTGGCCCGCGAGGTGATCCTGCGGTTGTTCGGTCCGCTGTTGGACGTCGCGGCCACGCTCGGAGCCGCGCTTGACTGGAAGACCAGCTTGCAGGAGTTGACCGCGGAGCGTGGTATGGGGGCGCCGTCCTACCTGGTCACCTCCACCGGACCGGACCATGACAGGGAATTCACCGCGGTGGTTGTCGTGATGGGCACCGAATACGGATCGGGTGTGGGCAGCTCCAAGAAGGAGGCCGAGCAGAAGGCTGCGGCCGCGACCTGGGAAGTGCTGGACGCTGCCGGGAAAACGCCCGCCTAGATCGACGGTGATGACCCGCTGCGCCCGGCTTCGCCGAGCTTGCGATCATCACTGAATGCCCGAACTGCCCGAAGTCGAGGTGGTGCGCCGCGGCTTGCAGGCCCACGTGGTGGGCAAGACGATCACGGCGGTTCGGGTGCACCATCCCCGTGCGGTGCGTCGCCACGAGGCCGGGCCCGCCGACCTTTCGGCCCGGCTACTCGGGGCGCGGATCGCCGGAACCGATCGGCGCGGCAAATATCTGTGGCTGTTATTGGAGACCCACGAAGACATCGGAGACGACCACACATCCGACACGGCGCTGGTCGTTCATCTCGGTATGAGCGGGCAGATGCTGTTGGGCGCCGTCCCGCGCGCCGATCATGTCCGGATCTCTGCCTTGCTCGACGACGGGACGGCGGTGAGCTTCGCCGACCAACGGACCTTCGGGGGATGGCTGCTCGCTGATCTTGTGACTGTCGACGATAGTGTGGTGCCGGCGCCCGTGGCCCACATCGCGCGCGACCCACTGGACCCCCGGTTTGATACCGACGCTGTGGTGAAAGTGTTGCGGGGCAAGCATTCCGAGATCAAGCGCCAGCTTCTCGATCAGCAGGTGGTGTCGGGGATCGGCAATATCTACGCCGACGAAGCGTTGTGGCGGGCGAAAGTGCACGGCTCTCGCATCGCGGCTTCGTTGACCCGTCGGCAGCTGACCGCAGTGTTGGATGCCGCCGCCGAAGTGATGCGCGAGGCGCTGGCGAAGGGCGGAACCTCGTTCGACTCGCTGTATGTCAACGTCAACGGCCAGTCCGGTTACTTCGACCGATCGCTGGACGCGTACGGCCGCGAAGGCGAAAGCTGCCGACGCTGCGGAGCCGTGATCCGCCGCCAAAGATTTATGAACCGCTCGTCGTTTTACTGCCCGAGATGTCAACCGCCGCCCCGGGCATTGGGCGTGCGTTCAGGTCTTTGACTGTGCGCCTAGGGTCACGACACGCCGAGCGGCGCCGCCCAGGACGCACATTCGACGGTGGCCTTGGCTGAGTCACTCGAAGATATC
>JBEKNM010000125.1:0-9622 GCA_049522835.1 Mycobacterium sp. | reverse complement strand
TGTTATCGATAGCGGCTCGTAGGTCGCCCCGACGATTTGCCTGAGCTGGTCCGGGGTCGGCGGGCGGGTAGCGTCGATGGCGGCCAGTCGACTGGCAAGCACGTCAACGCGTTGACTGCGGTTCTGTCCGGCCCGAACCACTCCCACACGGATCGCTTCGAGCACCCTGCCGCGGAGCAGATCGGCATCATCGGGGATGAGATCGTCGACCACGCCGATGGCATGTCGAGTCTTGCCGCCGTCGACCGCCCAGATCAGGGTGTGGTCGCTCGAGTCGAACTCACCGATGCCGTGCTCTTGTTCGATGACGGCGGGCCCATTGAGACCGATGCGCGCCTGGGGCGTGGCGATCAGCCGGGTGCACAGTCCGGCGGCGATACTCATCCCTCCGAACGACCCGACGGTACCCGCGATGACACCTATCACCGGTGCGTGTGGACGCAAATCCAAGACAGCCGAACAGATCTCGGCGACAGCGTTCAAGCCGAGGTTTGCTTCCTGGAGCCGTACGCCGCCGGTCTCGAAGAGGATCACCGCCGCAACTGGCGTGCCAGAACGTGACTCCGCGGCCGCCAGGCCCAGTGCCTGGGAGATCTTGGCGCCGGAAACCTCACCAGTTGCACCACCCTGGAAGCCCTGCTCAATGGCCGCGATGACGACGGGTGCGCCGCCGATCGTGCCGCGCGCAATGACGACCCCGTCGTCGGACTGCGGCGTGATTCCCTGGGGCTCCAGCCATGGCGACTCCAGCCGGGCGAACGGTCCGGCGAGCACCCGCGATTTTCCCTCATCCAGCAGTGCCACGCACCGTTCCAGGGCATCGAGTTCGATGAAGCTGCGTCGGGCGAGCAATTGCTGCCAGGTTTGTCCGGCCAAAAGGTCGTCGGCGGCGGGGCCTGTCATGGCTGACCTCCGAGCGCGGCTTCGGCAGCCTGCCGAAGCCGTAGCGTCACGACGCCGGGAGTGGCGCCGAAGTCGTTGAGTTCCCACCGGCCGGCCAGCGAGGTATGGGTGAAGAAGCGTTCCAACACGTCACGCCATACGGTGTCGAAACCGTCGACGCTGGTGCGTACACGCACCGATGCGCTGCTGTCCGTGGCGCCTGAGGGCGGTGGCTCCAGGAGGATTTCGAGGTCTCCGGACGCGACGACGCCCACGTGCACCGCATTGGGTGCGGCCTGACCGGCGGGGAAATCGTAGGTCAGAGTTTGCATGACGCGGCTCTCCTGATGTCGAGGGAGTCCAGGAACAAGGTGACCGCCAAGAGGTCGCCGGCACCACCGGGTGACAGCCGCCGCGTGGCGCAGATCCGGTCGAGGATCCAAAACCGCTGTCGTCCTTCGGCAGTGCTGATACCGCCGGCGGCGACCACCGCCTGTGCTGCGCGCTGCACAGCGGTTAGTCCGCCTGCACCGCCGCGATGAAGCAGGCACGTGTCGTCCAGGTGGGCCATCAGAACCACTAGCGCATCCAGTGCTTGCCCGGAGCGCAGCGCCGGCAGTGCGTATCGCATGACGTGGGGGAATCCCGCCTGCGCCTCGCCGAGCGCGCCCGTCACCCCGTAGCGGCGTCGGGCATGCGCGCCGTGTGAGACGACGGTCTGCGGTTCGTGGGCGGGGTCGGGCAGCCGCGCCAGCTGGGCGGCGATCGCGACGGCGTCGGCTGCGGTCGTTGCGCCGGCGCCCACGGCGGTGCTGAGCAGGCCGAGCGCCCACAGCGCGCCACGATGGGTGTTCACCCCAGCCGTTGTGGCCAGCATCGCGCGTTCGCCGGTGCGGCCGATGACGCCGATGCGGGCACGAAGCGCAGGCCCGATGGGCAGTTCGTTTGCGGCAACAGCGCATTCGCACAGGGCGGTGCGCAACGACTCGGCGGAATCGTGCAGCACGGCGCGGGTCATGTCGGTGTGCGCGCCGGGTCCGCGCCGGTCTACCAGACCGGGCTTGGGTGTGAGATCGACTTCGTTGTGCAGTGCGCTGACCGCGAGGTCGGCGATCTGGCGCGGGGCGAGGACGGTCTGCATGGCAAGGGGCATGCGTCACCAGTCCCGAAACTGTGGTGGAGGGTCGTAGAGGCCGCCCGACCAGGCGACCAGGTCCCCGATGCTACGAGCTGCCAATAGCGATCGGGTTGCCAGCCGGGTCTCCACGCCGAGGTCCTCGGGGAATGCGACCAGGCCGTCGCGGCGCAGGGACTCGGTGTGTCGCGCGCCTCGACCGACAGGTGTCACGCCCGCTATTGCGGCTAGCGATGCGCGTCTGTCGGTCAGGGAGTGTGCCTTGAACAGGTAGGCGACGCCCTCCTCCGTGACGACGTGGGAGACGTCGTCGCCGTAGATCATCACCGGCGCTAACGGCATGCCGGCGTTGCGACCGACGTCGACGGCGTCGAGTTCTTCCACGAACGTGGGGACACCGCCGGCGCGGAAGGTCTGCGCGATCTGCACGACGAGTTTGCGTCCGCGGCGGCTGGCACCGTGGCCGCTGGCCAGCTCGAGCCAAGTCGGCGAGGCATGTCTGCGTCCGTGCGGATCGTGTCCCATATTTGGTGCGCCGCCGAAACCCGCTAGCCGCCCGTCGGTAACGGTCGATGAGTTGGCGTCGCGGTCGATCTGCAGCGAGGAGCCGATGAACATGTCGATCGCGTACTGACCGGCGAGCTGGGCCAGCACCCGATTGGACCGCAACGACCCGTCGGCACCGGTGAAGAACACATCCGGCCGCGCGGCGGTGTAGCGCTCCATGCCGGCTTCGCCGCCGAAGCTGTGGATCGAGGTGACCCAACCGGATTCGATGGCCGGTATCAGCGTGGGATGCGGATTGAGCACCCAGTGCCGGGCGATCGAGCCTTTGAGTCCCAGACGCTCGCCGTAGGTCGGGAGTAACAACTCGATGGCAGCGGTGTCGAATCCGACACCGTGATTGAGTGAAACCACCTGGTGGCGTTCATAGACTCCCCGGATGGCGATCATGGCCTTGAGGATCTCGACATCGCCGATATGGCGTGGGTCGCGGGTGAACAGTGGCTCCAAAGCAAACGGTTGGTCAGCGCTGACTACGAAATCGACCCAGCTCCCTGGAATATCAACGCGGGGAAGCTGTTCGGTGCTGACGATGTCGTTGGCTTGAACGATGACGACGCCGTCGTGAAATGCCACCGCCTCGGCGATGGTAGGGGTGTCCTCGGTATTGGGCCCGGTGTAGAGATTGCCGTCACGGTCGGCGAGCTCGGCGCACAGCAGCGCCACCTGCGGGGTGAGGTCGGTGAACATTCGGGCGTAGAGCTCGACGTAGGTGTGGATTGCCCCGATATGGACCACACCGTCCTCGACGAGCTGGGCGATGCGCACACTCTGCGGCCCGGCGTAGGCAAGGTCGAGCCGGCTGGCGATGCCACGTTCGAATAGATCAAGGTGTTCGGGTCGTGACACCGACGAGATCAGCATGTGCAGGTCGTGCAACTGCGCGGGATCGCAACCGGCCAAGGAGCGGGATAGGAAGTCGGCCTGCTTCTGGTTGTCGCCTTCCAGGGCCACCCGGTCGCCAGGCCGGATGACACCGTGCAGGAAATCGCGAAGTCGCTGTGGATTCACTACCTTGTCGTCGGTGTGCTGGCGCCCCGCGGTGACCCGCTCGTGTTTGGCGGCGCGGTGGGTGTTCCAGCGGTGCATCGGTTACCGCACCGAATCGATCGTTGATTGGGCAGCGGCCGTCACGGATCAAGATGTCTTTCTTCAGGCAGCGGTCCAAGACTGTAGCCGGCGGCCCGGTGATGGGGCATGCCCGATCCTAACGCCGCCCCGGTGTGGATTTGAAAGCCGAAGATTTCCAACGAAGCAGGGGTTTGAATACGACGGATTCACGGCCTACATTTCCGAAGCCTTCGCCTGCCGGCGTTAGATCGACGCAAACAGCTACGTCGGTGTTACATATATGGTGTGGCCGCGGACACTAACAACGCTCAAGCGCTTTCGGACCACTTGGCCAAGCTGCCGCACTACCACGTCGTGACTCTGAGCGACGGGCAATACCTGGCCTACAGCGACGGCTTGACCGAACCTGGCGCGCTGGGATACGCCGCCGATCTGATTTCACCGACATCCGGCGAGCGGGAGCAAGGGCTGCAAGAAGTGTGGATCGTGAAAGTTGACCCGAAATCATGCCGACTCGTACATGGCGACAATGCCGAAAAAGACACCGAAGACGCCCTGGAATTCCTGCAGCGGCTAATAGAAGACGAGCCCTACTGGTCGGCGTTTTAATAATCCGCGGTGGCTAACACCCACTTCGGCCAGGATCAGCTCGAGATGAGTTGATCGCGCAGAACAAAGGGGCCGTCGTGTTCGAAGTCATTGCGGTGGGCGTTGACGAAATCGGCGACACTCATTGGTTTGTGCCCACTGATCACTTCGACGAGGTTGTTCTCGCCCGCAAAGACGCCGTCACGGTAGTCCTGGGCGACGCTGCTGATGTGTTGCACGAAAAAGTCCGTCCTGCCCTGCGCGGTCAGGGTGGCCGCAAAGGTGGGGATGTCGATCGGTTCGTAGCGGACGGGGATGCCGAGTGTGTCTGCGATTTTGTCCGCGATGGCGTAGTGGTCGAGCTCTTCGGCGCCGACCAGCGGGTAGATCTGACGGTCGTGCGGGGCGGGGTTTTGCAGGACTGCGGCGATCACGCCGGCCTGGTCGCGCCCGGCGATGGGGGCGTGGCGACCATTGCCGAATGGCAGTTGCAGCACGCCTTCGTTGTCGTTGCGAAGCCACTGCCATTTGAGCCACTCGGCGAAGAATGTCGGGCGCACGTGCGTGGTCTGGAACGCTGAGCGATCCAGCAGGCGTTCAGCGAGCCAATGCTGCTGGGCGGCATGGCTTTTAGCCTCGCGCCGCGCCGAGATCTGAGACATGTTGACCACTGCCTCAACGCCGGCCTCGCTGGCGGCCTGGGCGAAGATGGCGGTGGCTGGTAGCAGGCCGCCCGGGGCGATCGGGTAGCAGAAGTAGGCGGCGCTGACACCGGACATGGCCGAGCTGACGGCGTGGAAATCGAGCAAGTCGCCTTCGACGATCTCGGCGCCGATGGCGGCGAGCGCCTGGGAACGTTGGTCAGCTCTGTGCACGAACGCGCGTACCCGGTGGCCGGCTTCCAGCAAGATTTTTACGCTCGGTGCTCCGGTGTTGCCGGTAGCACCGGTGATAAGGAACAGCTCATCGGATGACATTTCGTCTTCTCCTCGGGGTCGGTGTTGTCTACTTGGGTTGAGGACTCAGTGAGCATTTGTGCCACCTTCTTGCTGACTAACGATGACATTAGTAAGATCAAAGCACCGATAGCTGAGTAATGCAAGTGTTAGTCATAGGAGAGCCGGGATGGAGTTCGAGAAGCGACTGCAGGACCGGCGGCAGTGGTCGATTGGTGATGCGTGTTCGATGTCGAGGGCGCTTGAGCTGCTGAGTACCAAAACCACCTTCCAGGTCATTCGTGAATTATTCTTTGGAACAACACGTTTCGAAGATTTTGTGGAGCGGATCGGTACGTCGGCACCGGCAGTGTCGCGTGCGCTCAAGCAACTCGAGTCGGCGCAGATCGTTGTTCGCGCTCCATATCAGGAGCCGGGCAGACGGGCCCGAGACGAGTACCGGCTGACCGAAGCCGGGGAGGGGCTGCTGCCGGTGTTCATGTCGCTGGTGCAGTGGGGCGACGTATACCTGCGGGACGGACGAGCGTCCCTGTCGTTTGTCGACGCCGACACCGGCCAGACGGTCGGGGTCCGCGTGACCACTGACACCGACACTCCTGAGAAACGGTCGTCAGACATCCGGATACGACGCAATACCGGCTCACGGCGACGTTAAGCGGCGCGGTTGAATAAACGCCTATCCCATAGAGGGAAAGACCTTGCCGGCGAACAGCTCCAGGTGCGCCAGGTCGGACAGGTCGAGCAGCTGGAGGTACACACGCTGAATGCCGATGTCCTTCCACGGGCCCAGTTTGTCAACGATCTCGGCGGGCGTGCCGACCAGCGGGCTGTTGGAGCGCAGTTCGTCCACGTTCCGGCCGATCGCGGTGGCGCGACGGGCCACTTCGGCGTCATCGCGGCCGGCGCAGATCACGAACGCGGCCGAGTAGACGATCGAGTCGGCCGCTCTGCCGGCCGCAGCGACCGCCTCGGCAACCCGCTGGCACTGGGCTTTGGCGACATCGACCGGCGTGAAGGGGAGGTTGAATTCGGCAGCATATTTGGCGGCCAGTGCCGGAGTGCGCTTGGCGCCGACACCGCCGATCACGATCGGCGGATGCGGGCTTTGCACCGGTTTGGGAAGCGCCGGTGAGCCGGCGATTGTGTAGTGCTTGCCCGCGTAGTCGAACGTCTCACCCGGTTCTGTGGTCCACAATCCGGTGATGATGGCCAGTTGTTCACTGAGCCGGTCGAACCGCTCCCGCACCGAGGGGAACGGAATCCCATACGCCTGGTGCTCTTTCTCGAACCAGCCGGTGCCCAGGCCCAATTCGACCCGTCCGCCGCTCATCGCGTCCACCTGTGCCACCGCGATTGCCAGCGGCCCCGGGTAGCGGAACGTTGCAGAGCTCACCAGGGTGCCCAGCCTGATGCCCGCTGTCTCGCGGGCGATGGCGCCGAGTGTCACCCACGAATCGGTCGGCCCGGGCAGGCCGTCACCGCTCATCGCCAGGTAGTGGTCGGATCGAAAGAAGGCCGCAAAGCCGAGCTGTTCGGCGCTTTGGGCAACGGCGAGCTGGTCGGCGTAGCCGGCGCCTTGTTGTGGCTCGACGAATACACGGAACTCCATGGGCACCTGTCCTTGGTCGTAGATGGCAAAAACCGTGGTCCTTGGTGTCGGTGAAGTCGATTGACACGCTCCCAACGAAACTTACTATGGCATTCACTTAGGTAGGCTTTCTAAGCTCGCGTAGCCCGCGACCGCCGACGCTCTACGGGAGGACTTCTAGCGGCACAAGGTCCTGGTGTTCCGCAACCAGCGGCATCGAACCAGCCGAGGGCCAAGCGCTCCTGCCGTTCCTCCTCGCGCACGCATCCTCACCCAACTACACGGTCCAATTCGGCTGGAAAACAGGCGATTTCGTGATCTGGGACAACCAGGCCACGTGGCACTTCGCCGTCAACGATTACAACGGTCCACGCGCCTACCGCAAGGTCATCGGCGGTTGATGCCCAGTTTTGAGAATCTACAGCTGCTGTAGGTCCTAACTCTTACGTCTTACCTACGGAATTCCCATCTTCGCGACGTAGAAATAACGGATCCGCCATGAGGATGAAAAAGTTAGCTGCCGCGAGGTATTGGGCGCCGCATGACGGCGAGTAACGCACTTGAGTAGCTCCACCCGGGATGCCGCCCGATTCAACCGTTGGGTTCGGGGGCATCGTCTCACCCACTGTTCGCTCAATTTCTCGAATCGCATCATCCAAGGGCTGCATGGCTCCGAACAACGGATAGAAGACCTGTTTGTCACTAACAGAGGGGCTGTATGACTGCTGCACTACACCTCCCGGAACCGTCGGCCGAGCGGCGAAGCCGCCAGCACCTCACGCTTTCACCGAAAGCCATTTTGGAGGAGCTTTCGGCGTTGGTGGTACTGGAACGGCTCACTGCTCCGGTCTTGGCCGTCGGGCACGACGGCACCGTTGTGTTCGCCAATGCAGCGTTCGCCGACATGGTGGGTCACAGCCCCCAAATAGTGGTGTCACTGAAGTTTCACGAGATCTTGCACACTTCGCCGACCAACGACTCCGCGCTCACCGTGATCAAGACTCTCGCTGGTCAGGTTGTAGAGCTACGCCACCAGGACGGCTCGATTGTGCGGGCTCAGATGAGCGGATCTGCTCTGCTGCGTGGCGATGATCCCGTCGCCGTGGTGGTGTTTCACGACTTAACCGAACAGCTCTGGATCACCGGCAAACACTGATCCAACACTGCCTCCCTAATAGTGTGGGTGGAGTGAGCGTTGCACGAGATACGACCGTCGTCTTGCAAGACCGATTCTTTCGCGAGCTGCCTGAGATGGCTGTCCGTTGGCGAGCTGACGCTCCTCCCGACCCGCAGCTGCTGGTGCTCAACGAGCCGCTGGCCGCGGACCTTGGCCTCGACGCCTGCTGGCTGCGGAGTTCCGCGGGACTGCAGTTCTTGGTGGGCAACCTGGTACCTAGCGGTGCCGCTCCGGTAGCTCAGGCCTACGCCGGGCATCAGTTCGGCAACTTCGTCCCACGGTTGGGCGACGGGCGCGCATTGCTACTTGGCGAGCTCGTCGACGCCCACGGCCGCGTTTACGACCTGCACCTGAAAGGCTCCGGGCCCACGCCTTTCGCACGCGGCGGTGACGGCCTGGCCGCGGTGGGACCGATGCTGCGCGAGTACATCGTCAGCGAGGCGATGCAGGCGCTGGGCATCCCGACGACACGTTCGTTGGCCGTCGTGGGAACCGGACGTCCGGTACAGCGCGAGACGTTGCTGCCCGGCGCATTGCTCGTTCGCGCCGCGAGCAGCCACCTGCGCGTAGGGAGCTTTCAATATGCCGCGTCCACCGGGGACACCAACCTGTTGCGGCGCCTCGCCGACCACGCGATCGCCCGCCACCATCCGAGCGCAGCGGCCGCCGAACGGCCCTACCTTGCGCTGTTTGAAGCAGTGGCCGGCGCCCAGGCATCACTGGTGGCCAAGTGGATGCTTGTCGGTTTCGTCCATGGGGTGATGAACACCGACAACACGACAATCTCAGGCGAAACTATCGACTACGGACCGTGTGCCTTCATGGAGGCCTACGACCCCGAGACAGTCTTCAGTTCAATCGATTCTTGGGGGCGGTATGGCTACGGCAACCAGCCAGTTATTGCCGGATGGAATCTCGCTCGGTTCGCAGAGACGCTTCTTCCGTTGTTCTCCGCCAACGAGCAGGAGGCGATCGCTCTGGCCGAGAAGTCATTCGATGTATTTCGCGCTCAGTACGAGGCCAGTTGGTCGTCCGGTATGCGTGCCAAGCTGGGCTTCTCTGCCGCAGGTGAAGCTCAAGTCGTCACGTCACTGCGCGACGATTTGCTCGTCCTGCTCCAAGAGAACCAAGTCGATTACACGTCGTTCTTCCGGCTCCTGAGCCATGCGGCCAGAGGCGACGCCGAATCGGTACGCGGACTGTTCGTCGACCGCACCGGGTCCGGAGGCTGGATGTCACGCTGGCAAGAGCTGGGCCCGGATGCCGAATTGATGGTGCGGGTCAATCCGATGTACATCCCGCGCAACCATCTCGTCGAGGAGGCTCTGACCGCGGCGACTGCGGGTGACCTCGGTTCGCTCCAGCAGCTACTTGACGCCGTCACCAACCCCTATGACGAACGACCGGGCCTTGAGCGCTATGCAGCCCCTGCCCCAGAGGATTTCGGCTCGTACCGAACCTTCTGCGGCACCTGAGCACCTCGATGTCGCCGGCCGAATAGCAGGGCGATGGTGTGAGCTGGTGCCGCGTAGAGCACGCGGTCAGAGAGACTCGAGGGGCAGATGGGACGCCACTCGGTGATGTCGTCTTGATGTGGTGACGAGTCTGCGGCAGAAGACGTAACCTCGCGCAGGCAGGCTCAGAACCGGTGGAAGGCGCGG